>WQSA01000027.1 GCA_009788135.1 Candidatus Fibrimonadales bacterium | reverse complement strand
ATGGATTTTACCAGCGGTTTAATTTGCTCCGAAAGATTTTCCCAGGCATCTATGGCTATAACTTTTACATCAGCGTCTTTAACCTGATATTCAAAATTTTTGGAAGATATGTTTGAAAACAGAGGGACTGTGTAGCCGCCGCATATTTGCGTTGCTATGTCAACCATAAGCCATTGCGGCGAACTTGGCGCAATTATTCCAACTCCAACCCCTTTGCCAACGCCCATTTCTCGCATGGCAAGAGCGAGATGGTAAATACTGCTTTGCAAATTGTCCGAATCGTAGCAAACCCATTCATCGTTTACGCGGTGAAAATGGCCTTTAAATCCCGGTTGTTTGAACGCTTGCAATAGCAAAGCTGGCAAAGAGCTGTCAGTTTTGAACATAATCCGTTGCATACCTCCTGGCAGTTTCCACAATGGTTTTCAATCCGAATGCAGTTGCGCCGTGTTCGGTGTATTTGTAGCCGTTCGCCGTGAAGTCAACGCCTGCAATATCCAAGTGTGCCCATTGCAAACCTTCTTTTACGAATTCCTTTAAGAACAGAGCGGCGGTTATGGCTCCCGGGCCATCGTCTGCTATGTTGCGAATATCTGCAATCTTGTCTTTTAATCCTGCAGCGTATTCTTCGTCCAGCGGCATTCTCCACCATTTTTCGCCGTTTTCCATTCCAGATTCAGTTATGGTAAGGGCAAATCCATCATTATTGCAGAATAGTCCTCCTATGGAAGAACCCAGAGCGCGTTTTATGGCTCCGGTCAAAGTTGCAATGTCTATGATGCGGGTTGCGCCAAGTTCTGCTGCCTCGCAGAGACCGTCTATCAAAACGAGCCTGCCTTCTGCATCGGTGTTTTCCACCATAACGGTTTTTCCGTTTTTCGCTTTGAATATATCTCCGGGAAGCATTGCGTTTTCTCCGGGTCTGTTTTCTGCCAAGCAGAGAATTGCATCGACTTTTATTGGCAGTTTAAGCTGTGCTATAATCTGAATTGCGGCCAGCACTATTGCCGCTCCAGACATATCGCATTTCATTTCATGCATTTTGTCCCCGGGCTTCAAGCTTATTCCGCCGGTGTCAAAAGTTATGCCTTTGCCTATGAGAGCCAAGCGAGTAGGGTTTAGATTTTGCTTTGGTTTGTAGCTGAGCGTGACCATTGCAGGTTCGTTTTTGCTGCCTCGCCCAACGGTTGGAATTCCATTGTAGCCGTCTTTTTCCAGTTCTTTGGTTTTGCGTATTTTTATGGCAAGCCCGCATTTCTGAGCTACGCCTTGAGCTACGCTTGTCATGATTGCGGGAGTCATGGATGCGCCGGGTTCATTGATTAAATTTTTAGCCAAGTCTATTCCAGAGAACATGATTTGAAGCGTATTTCCGTCAATCTCCATATCGTCTGTGAACAAGTATTCAACTTCTGCTTTTTTGTTTTTTTTGCTTTTGTATTTGTCAAAGGAGTAGCTTGCATGGCAAAGTCCGTGCAAAATAGCGTTTCTCTTTTTTTCGGAATCGTTTTTCAGCGATGGTATGAGCAAGGTTTTAACGGAATTGCTTTCTGCCCATTTTGCCAAGCGGTAACCTGCCATGCGCAGGTGGTCCAAAGCGTCCAAGCCAATTTCTTTGCCTGTATCCACAAACAGAACGGGGTGCGAATATTCGTTATCAATTCGTATTATGCGAAGCGCTTCGGATTCATGCAGAACTTGCTCTGAGTCTTCCACGAATTTCAGAATTTCTTTGGCATCGCCATTGGTCAAGGCTTCTTTTTTGCGTTTATTGTATAAAAACACAAAAACAGGCCCATCTCCCCACCAGCCGCTATGTCCATTTTTATTTGATTCAGAGGTATTTTTTTTCATGAGGTTAAATATAGAAATTCTATCTTCTACCCAATGCCCATCATCCTTTTAATCTTCCTCGCAGCGCCGCTCTTTGCTGGAATTTTCGGCGAAAACCGCTATGCATCGCTTTCGCAAAACGGAGGAATGCAGGGAAACCCGGCGGGGCTTGGCGCTTTTGGAAGCCCAGGCTCTATTTTCAGCTACGAACAGAACAGCAAACTTGACAATTTTTTGCTTGGACTTTGGGGCAAAGGCTTTGGAGCGGCTTTTGACTGGACAACAGGACCTGATGGATACGATAGAAGCCAGTGGTCTTTTGTGGACAACGAATATAATTCGAGCCGTTCGTTTTTTTGGGGCAACAGACTTTCTGCAGCCAGAATTTCGGATAAAAACGGCACTTCTTTCTCCTATTCCCCAGGCTTTATTATTCGACCCGTTTCCATGTTCTCTCTCGGTTTTTGGAGCGAGCATCTGGCGCAGCACGGTTTTTATCAAACAAGAGTGCAAAACGCCGGGCTTTCAATAAGACCTGTAAACGGAATAACCGCGAGCTGGAATGCGAAATTCAAAAAGTATAAGCATTTGAAAAAATTCGCTTCGCAAACAGAGCAAAATTTGTTGCTTGAATTCAATTCTTTTGACTGGACGCTCGGAATGGAATTCCCGCTGGTGGAACCGGACAACAACGGACAATTTGGAGTTTCGCTTTCCTTTGGTCTAGGCTCGCATCTAAACTTTGCAGTCAGCGGCTCGGCAAACGATTGGGATTCGGATTTGGATTTCAAGAAAATGAGCGTGATCTGGCACTCCGCATTAAATCAGGGAGCGCTGGACGGCGTGAAGATGGTGCGCATTCCGCTTGGCAGCATAAGCGAAAAAAATAGCGGATGGAGCCTGCTCGGCAAGCAGGAAGACGATTTGGAAACCCTGCAAAACACATTTTCGTTGCTTGAAAAATCAAGCGCAAGAGCCATAGTCTTTGATTTCTCAAATTACAGCGGCGGGCTCAGCATTTCGCAGGAAATTCGCAGGGGAATTTATTCCTTGAGAAAAAGAGGCAAAAAAGTTGCAGCTTATACAAATAGCTATAAGCCTTCTATTATATATGCCGCTTCTGCAGCAGAAAAAGTAATTCTGCAACCATCGGCTTTCGTGGATTTTAAAGGGCTTTCAAGCGAGATTTTGTATTACAAGGGTTTATTTGACTGGATTGGTATAAGGGTTGACATGGTTAGGTATGGAAGATACAAGTCTGCAATGGAGCCTTATACTTTGGACAGCATGAGCAGGGAAGCCAGAGAGAATTTGCAGGAAGTTTTAGGCGGATGGTGGAGCGTGGTAAGAGATTCTATTGCCGCTTCAAGAAATCTTTCTCCGGAATTTTTGGATAGCATTGCAAATAATCCAAGAGTCACAGCCGGCTTTGCAAAGAAAAACGGCTTGGCAGATACAACTCTCTATCTGGAAGAAGCTCCTAAATACATTTCCAAGGTATTGCTCGGCAAAGAAAACAAAGATGCGTATTTTGAAGATTGGTATCTTACCGCAGAAAAACTGCTTTCTAAATCCTGGCAACCGAGGACAAAAATCGCTGTACTCAACATTGATGGCATGATAGTTAGCGGCTATGGTTCAAACGACCCGCTGTTTGGAAAAAACGTTACCGGAGTTGGCGACATAATAGAAACCATAAACAATGCTATATATTCCAGCGAATACGAAGCCCTGATTTTGCGCATAAATTCTCCGGGCGGCTCGGCAGTGGCATCCGACGAGCTTTGGCATGCTCTTAAAACGCTTAAAGACAGCGGAATGCCAATAATCGCAAGCGTTGGCGACATGGCGGCAAGCGGAGCGTATTACGCAGCGTGCGCAGCAGACAAGATTGTGGCAGAAGCGGGCAGCATTGTGGGGAGCATTGGAATTTACGGAGGCAAAGCGGATTTGAGCGGTTTGCTTTCAAAACTGAAAATAAGAAGCGAGGTGGTTAAAACTCACGAAAGCGCAAATTCAAGAAGCATGTACAGCGGATTTTCGGAAAGCGAGATTCAGGCTCTTCAAGAATATATGGACGAATTCTATTCCCGCTTCACGGATGTTGTCGCTCAGGGCAGGGGCATGGAAAAGAAACAGGTGTTTCCGCTGGGCGGCGGAAAAATATTCATTGGAATGGACGCGGTTAGCAACGGCTTGGTGGACGAAGTTGGCGGTATTGAGCATGCAATTGAATTGGCAAAGGAGAGCGCCGGCATAAGAAAAGGCGCAAGAGTGGAAGTTGAGCATATAAATAATTTAGGCTATTCGTTTGCAAACAGAATATCTGCAATGGCAAAAGGCGAGAGGCTTATATATCCATGGATGCAGACTTTGGAGAGAATGCAGGTATGGGCAATATACTTAGAATAGCTGCCATAATTCCAATTGCTTTTCTTATAAATGCGGCTTTCTTTTTGGCCGTTCCCATTATAAATGCTCTTTTTTTTTCTAAGGAATATATAAAAGACGAAAAGGATAAAATAGTCCCTCGCGATATTGAAATTTTGGTTCAGGAACCCAGAAAGGAAATTCAGCAAAGAACAATAAGGGAAATTCCCAGGAGCGCCAATCAGTTTAAGCCAAATCAGGCGCAGAGCAGTTTGACCAAGGGCATAAAGGGATTTTCCATGGATTTATCGTTGGCTGGCGCAGGCGAGAGCGGAGTTTCGATTGGCGGCGGCGGAATTGAGAACACAATTTTCAACGCAGAAGATGTTGAAGTTGAGGCGAAGGTGCTAAAGGAAGTTTTTGCGCAATATCCTCCGCAGGCAAAGAGGCGCGGAGTTTCCGGTTTTGTGAAAGTCTATATGGTTATAGACAGAAGCGGAAATGTATCAGAAGCATTCGCAACGGTAGTTGATCCGCCGGGCTTTGGTTTTGACACGGAAGCTTTGGCGGCGGTTAGGCAATACAAGTTTTCTCCAGCTCTGGTTGGAGGCGTGCCCGTTCAGCAGAGGTTTACCAAAGAGTTTAGATTTGTGCCGTGAAATTGCTATATTACCTCCCTATGTTATATATCCCCTGTAACTCTTGCTTTAAAAAAATAGCTTTTTCGGCTTTAATTTTCTTGATTTCTGCGGTTTTTGCGCAGGAAGGCATAAAATTTCAAGTGCCTTTGGATGAGAAAGGCGAGCTTATAATCGAGGCTCTGCCTCAAAAACTTGATACTGTGCAAAAACTCGGCGTTACGGGTAACCGACCGCTCAATTTGGCATTGCTTTCTGCAAAAGACACCGCAAGCTTTGAAACATACTCCAATAGGATTGCCCTTTTGCAAGACAGCATTTCTGCTATGTATAAAGCCATAGAGATTGTAAAAAAGAATACTGCGTCTTATATGCCTGTGCTTGAGCCTAGAGGCGAATTTGAAAAACAGATGGAATACGATGCTCGCCAAGCGGCATGGGACAAGGAATATTTCGACAGAACAGAGCGCGATACCAGATCGCTTGCCTTGCGTTTGGACGAGCTTGAAAAAGCAAAGAAAAAGGTTGAGGGGCATCAAACTTCAATGTATAGTTCAGTTAGCATTAAGTCTAGCCCAGCGGCAGCTTCGGTATGGGTTGGCAAAGAAGAAATTGGCATAACTCCAGTAGATTACAATTATCTTATTCCGGGCCCGGTGACAATCAGCTTTGCAAAAAAAGGCTACAACCGCTGGGATACAACGCTGCAAGCTATTCCTGGGGCTAAGTTCAAAATTAACGTGGAACTGGATGAAAAGAGCATATTTAGCGAGAGAGACGAGATCAACTTTGTCAGGTTTTTGAGCAATGATGCTACGGTTGAAGTCTATGAGCAGCGGATAAGAACTATTGAAACCCGCAAGATTCAGGTCGATGGAGAAATGAGGACAATTCTGGAAACTTTTGCCAATAGCTATCCTGCGCTTGAGCCTCAAAGGATTGGAGAATCTCCAAGCGACTTCAATAAGAGGCGCGAAGTTTGGTCTCAGGAAGGCTTGCGTCAAGCTGGGTTGCTTAAGGAAAAACATGAGATTTACAAGAATAAACTTGATCGATCCATTGCCGTGCTGAACGATTATATTTTAGCGGCGCAAAGCGTAGTTATGAGCGAGCCTTCGCCTAGCGCAAAAGTGGAACTTGGCGCTTACGATGCAGACAAAGAGCAGTTCGAGCTTGTGGCTCAAAATGCTGTTGGAGCTTCTCCATTTTATTTTAGCGGCAGGATTGGCGTTCCGAGAGATACGGCGAAATCGATTGATCGCGCTTCTCCGAATTTTGCCGTGAATTTGCAGTATATAAGTTATCCATTTAGAATGAATTCTCAGGATGTGAATTTGGCTATGTCCAAGTTGCAGCTTTCCAGAAATGGTTTGAATTATAGAATTGACGGTTCTTTTGGCGAGCTGGAACCGTATAAATCGGCAGCGAATTATGAGAAGTGGAAGCTTCGCGCAGATTCCATTTTGAGCGGCAAATTGAAGCCTCAGGGTTTGGATTATGCTTATGCCATGAACAAGCAGGCGGCAAAGAAAGCAAGCGAAAGCGATAATGTTGGTATTAGCTGGCGCAGTTGGACGAGAATTTTTGTTTTTGCGGCTGCGGCAAGTTTGGGAGCCGGGGCTGTGGTTAAGCATATTGAAGCGGGAAAGAGTTTGGATGATATTGATAAATTGAAAGGTTCTCCTCCTCTCGGCAATGCTGGTCAGGGCGATGTGGAGAAATGGAAAAACGAATATAATTCCAGCAAGAGATCGGTTGAAAGGAATGAATTGCAGCGCAATGCTTTTGGCGTAGTGTCTGTTGGTTGTATTTTGATTGGAGCTCTTACAATTGTCTTTTAGGAGAGATTTATGAAAAAAACTTTGGCAATTTTGGCAATACTTGCGCTTTTGTTTTCCTGCTCTACAGATTTAAAGGGTGCGGAAGAAGCTTTGAAGGAAGCGCAGGAGAATATGGAGGCGCGGCTGAGCGGTTCTTCTGTCAGTAGCAGTTCTAATCTACTTAGTGGCGAAGTGTTTTGCCAAATAGGTGGTTTTTGCGAGCTAATGGATGCAGTTACATGTGATATGGCAAATGGCATTTCTGTACAGTTTTGCCCTGGTTCCAGCAGCAGCAATGCAAGTTCGCCGTCTAACAGTTCAAGTTCTGTAGGGATGGGTGGCTGCATATTTGCAGGCTCTTGCTATACTGATAGAGAGATGCTTGCGGATTGCTGGGGAGAGCTTGTGCCGCAATGTCCCGGTACTTCTTCGCCTTCAGTTCAATCTTCTTCCTCTTCATCGTCATCATCGTCATCATCGTCATCATCATCATCATCATCTTCTTCTTCTTCCAACATTGTTGTTGCATCATCTAGCAGCAATGCTGGCGGTTTGCCGCCTGGCACTGGTTTTTGCCAGATAGGAAGTACTTGCACGGATTTAGCTGCGGGTACATGCGAAATGGCGGGTGGTACGCTGGTAGGAGCTTGCAATCTTGCTTGCAGCATGACTGCTACAACGGGTTCTTATGGGGTTGAGATAACGCCCAAGCCTGTTGTCATGTGCAATGGCTATGAAGTTTCTGTTACTTCCTGGACAGGTTTAACTCCAATGACATCTGGAACAGTGGAAGTGAGAGCCACAGCCAGTTGCGGCGGGCAAAAAACTGCAAGCTGCGGAACGGTGAATGTGAGTGAGCCGCCTATACCGACAACGGTGTTTAGCGAAAATTTTGATGGATCTTATAGCTGGAATAATATGAAACTTTCTTCTGGCGAAGATTACTGGACTGTAGGTACTACTACTTATTATTCAGGTTCAAGAGCGGCGTATATAATAAGTGATTCTTATGGTTATCACGTTCATGGCGGTTCGGCTAGTTTTTATAAACTAATTGATTTTCCCACTTCTTCTTCAGATTTTACGCTTTCTTTTTACTGGAGAAATAATGGTACTTCATCTTCTAATATGAAAGTATATTTAACTCCAACGGCAACTATTTCGCCTTCTAGTTCTTATTTGGTAGGAAATAGTTCTGGATATTATGGAAACAATTCTTGGACTAAGGCAACTATAACTTTGCCAGCAGCAACTTATAGCGGGGTATCAACATATTTGCTATTCAATTGGCAGAATTCTTATAGTGGTTGTCTTGAATATCCAATAGCCATAGACAATATTGAAATAATACGATAGAGGAGTGTATGAAATTATTATTTAAAAACTTCGTTATGCTTGCATTGCTACTGTTAATGCACAGCAATTCGTTTGCGCAGATATGCAGAGGAAAAACGGTTTATCTTCAATTGCCTTTGGAAGGTTGGAGCAGGACTTCCATAAATATTTTATGGGAAGGAAATATAAGAACGGTAACAGCCACGCTGCAGGGCAATTATTCTGTATTTACTTTTCCGTCTCTTCCAAATGATGATGGCTACGTTAACAAAATGTTCTTCTTCTCAATGAAGAACGGTCCTGACATTGATATGAACAACAGATGGATAGCATCAGGCCCACGTTACGACATAGCTACGAATGCAAGGCCTTCGGATGCTCAAGGAATTTCCTGCAGTAATTTCACAAGCAGTCCAGTTTACATCTACCCGGATCCCTATAACCCCACTCAGACTATTGTCAGTATTGAACCGCCAAATTCCTACACTCTTTACTTGCTCCCTCCTGCAACAAAGATGTATATAGAAAACGGTCCTTACATAATGTCTATGAGTACAATGGCAAAAACGCAAATGAGTGTAGATCCAACTAGGTGCGGTTGGTATAAATATACCTGGTTCAATGTACCGGTTCCGGAACAAGTTATTATAGGGGCAGGCTCTTCTCTGCACGAACCTATCAGCGGCATAATCGCTCTAGCAGATAAGTTCGGTGACACTCCAGGCGATAAATTCTTTATAGCCGATGACGGACCAAACGGCTGGTACGCAACCGACCTCGGCAGACAGGGAGTATGCTCATACAATTTTGCGGCATTGATTTACGACACGGACAAATCGGTAAACCCAAGCTTTACGGAAAGTGCTGATGATATTGGATGCGGCTCTAATGTATGGAGTGGCAACTTTGGGTCTGGAATAGTTAAAGGCATGGTTAAACCAACATTAAATGCCGAGACTAGAAAAATAGAATGCAATAACTGCACTACCGGATGCGGCACTTTCAAAAGCGTAGCCGACTTCAACAATGCTTTTGACCCCAACAGCAATACCAACGTAGTACTCTGCTACGATATGCCATTTACCCGTACTGCCAATGGCTTATGGGAATATGACAGCGACAAAATGAAAAATCATAGCGGTCAAACAGTTGGCGGTTTTTTCCCAGAAGTTTTGCAAAGCAGAGTGATTTCTGGAGCCGATTACAACCAGTGCCAAAATTGCGATAGAAAATACAAGGCAGAAAGTTTCGTAAATCTTGCTTCATCTATAAATATCTCGTGTTTCGAACGTGGGTTGACCACAAATGCATCTGGCGGCTGCGGAGCTGCTTATGGACAGGGAGCATTCTCTCACGGCGATAATCCGTTGGATACATGGGGGGCCACGCCTAGCGGTAGCGTAAGCTGGAGTGATACATGGCGCAATCAGCAGATTAATTTATGGGGCGGCACCAACACTGGAGCCAATGCCACGGCAAATCAGCACTTCTGCTTTGAAAGCCATGCCGAATTTACATACGAAAAAGGACAGGAATTCTTCTTCAGAGGCGATGACGATATATGGGTATATATGAACAATCAGCTTGTGGTTGATCTGGGCGGCGTAAAATTGGCCGCTCCCGGCTATGTCAATTTGGACAGTCTCGGTTTGGTAGAAGGCGAAAAATATCCCATAGACATATTCTTCTGCGACCGCCGCACAACCATGAGCAACGTGCGCATAGCAACAAGCATGTATATGGGGCAATCAACTTCAGACGGCGTAGGATTGTATCTGACAGAAGACTATGAAGTTTGCCTGCAAGAAGCTGCAAATACATGCGCAGCGCTGGTGTCTGGAGGAACAGACCCGATTTGCGGCGCAGAACTCGCTCCAAGGCTTTCTTACAAACTCATCGTACCTGGATGGGGCGAAGTACCGCTTAACGCAAGCAATGAAAACTGCATGGAAATATCTGAACGCTTCTTGATATGCTATGGCGGAATAGTACTCAACAACGGCGTGGCAAGAGTAAATGCCCCTGCCATAACAGAAAGTTATCTGGTAGAACATGGATTCCAGCTTCATGCGATGGTTGCCGGATACCAATCATTCAATATATCAAATGCTGAACCTGGCAAACAGCCATCTTCCATAACCAAAGCTCCGAGAATATTCAAAAAACAAGACCCAGTGTATTATAGCATAAAAGGCGAACCATTGGGAAAACAAAAGCCGAAAAAAGCTGGTGTTTACATAGTTCGCCAAAACGGAACAAGCAAACTGATAGTGGAGAAATAAAATGCAAAAAACTGTTAGCCTAGCATTGCTAATCCTCGCCTCCTTAGCCTTCTCGCAAGAAACCGTCGAGGCTTATACAAAACAAATCACGCTCGTGCAAGACAGCATTGCCGCTACGCATAAAGCAATAGAGAACGTGAAAAAGAATACGGCGTCTTCCATGATCCTTCAGCCCAAAGGCGAATTTGAAAAGCAACCTGAATTCGATGCCCGCAAAGCCAAATGGGAAAAAGACGTTGCAGACAAAATAGAGCAAGACCTTAAACCGCTAAACTTGCGCATTGCGGAATTGGAAAAAACAAAAAAAACGCTGGAAGAAAAAAAAGCATCGCTCTATAGCTCGGTGGATATAAAAACCAGCCCAGCTGCCGCTTCAATATGGCTGGGCAAAGACGAAATAGGTGCAAGTCCTGCCGAATACAAGCTTTTGATTCCGGGCACCGTGAGAATCCATGTTCGGAAAGAAGGCTACAACCCTTGGGATACGACATTTGTAGCCGCTCCAGGAGCTAAATACAAGATAAACGTAACGCTCGAAGAAAAGAGCATTTTTAGCACGGAAAATGAAATAGACTTTGACCGTTTTTTAAGACAAGACGCTACGATTGAAGGCTATAGATCAAGAATAGCAACCGTTGAAGCTCGCAAAATTCAAGTGGATGAAGAAATGAAGATAATTTGGGCGGAATTTCCCGATACCTATCCTACGCTTGCCCCTCAGAAACCGGACGAAACTCCTGCTGCTTTCAAAAACAGGCATGATATGTGGCAAAGAGAAGGCATGCGTCAACTTGTGGAACTTCAAAAAAAACAAGTAGCCTATAAGCAAAAACTTGACCGTACCATTGCCGTGCTTAACGATTACATTGTAACCGTGCAAAGCGCAGTTATGAGCAGTCAGGCGTTTGACGCAAAAATAGAACTTGGATCTTATGACGCAGATAAAGAGCAGTTCGAAATTGCAGTTCAAGACAGCGCAAGCGGGAAATCACCGTTTTATTTTAAGGGCAGTATTGGCGTTCCAAGAGACACGGCGAAGGGGATAAACCGTTCTGCGCCTGGTTTTGCCGTGTTTTTGCAGTTTATCAATTATCCGTTTGAAAATGTAAATTTGGCTATGTCCAATTTGCAACTTTCAAAAAATGGCATGAATTTTAAAATAGACGGATCTTTCAGCGAACTTGAACAATACAAATTGAAAGATGGCTATGCAGAGTGGAAGCTTCGCGCAGATTCTCTTTTGAGCGGAGCGTTGAAACCTCAAGGTTTGGATTATGCTTATGTTATGGGCAAAAAAGCGGCAGCGGCAGCAGTGGCAGAATTTGAACAAGAAAAAGAAGTCGAAAGCAGTTCTGGGCTTGGCTGGCGCGGTTGGACCAGAATTCTCACTTTTACTGCAGCGGCAGCCTGTGGCGGAGTATCTTTGTATAAGCATTCGGAGATGAGAAATACGGATTATTATGCCAATAATGATTTGCATAAGACAAGAAAGCTGCACCGCAATATTTACACATCTGCAGCTGGCGTATTTGCTTTAGGCGGAATTTTGACATTTGTTTTTTAGCTTTGACGTATTGGTAATAGGCGGCGGTCACGCTGGGATAGAAGCCGCAAATGCGGCGCAAAAGCTCGGCATGAAAACCGCATTGATGGTTTTGGATAAAAAAAGCATAGGACGCATGAGCTGCAACCCGGCAATAGGCGGCGTTGGCAAGGGGCAAATGGTGCGCGACATAGACGCTATGGGCGGCCTGATGGGAGTCTTAGCAGACAAAGCCGGCATAATGTTTCGCACATTGAATTCAAGCAAAGGACCGGCGGTATGGGGCAATCGTGCCCAGTGCGATATGGATTTATACAGTGAATTAGCGCAGAAAATATTAAATGTGGAAATAATTGAAGGCGAAGCGACGTCGTTAGCCCGAACGGGCGGGCATTGGCAAGTAGAGACGGATAATTATCCGTCTCTAATCTGCCAATCCATAATAATTGCCACCGGCACATTTTTAAATTCAAAAATGTTCACAGGCATGGACACGGTCACAATTGGCGGCAGAATAAATGAACCAAGTTCCGATCATCTGCCCCTATCGCTCAGCAATTTGGGCATAAAAACACGTCGCTTAAAAACCGGAACGCCCAGCCGCATAGACCCTGCAAGCGTTGACTTTTCCAAATGCGAAGAGCAAACAGGAGACGCGACACCCTGGACATTCAGCAGCAAAACCAATGCAGCGGATTTATGCAACACCGCAAAATGCTACTTAACCAGAACCACAAAAGAAACGCACAGAATTTTGGAAGCGGCTTTTGAAAGAAGCCCGCTTTTCACAGGAAAAATCCAGGGTCCAGGCCCGCGCTATTGCCCAAGCATAGAAGACAAAATAAAACGCTTTGCAGACAAAGACAGTCACCAGCTTTTTTTGGAACCAGAAACGCTCAATGCGAGCAGAATGTATGTAAATGGTTTCAGTTCCAGTTTGCCGGAAGAAGTGCAAATAGAAGCTATGCGCACAATACCGGGCTTGGAAAATGCAAAAGTTTTGCAAATAGGTTACGCTGTAGAATACGATGCTATAGACGCTACCGAACTGCACCAGACTCTTGAATGCAAAAAGTTCCCAGGCTTGTATTTTGCAGGGCAAGTATGCGGAACAAGCGGCTACGAAGAAGCTGCCGCTCAGGGAATAATCGCCGGCATAAACGCTGCGCTCAAAATAAAAGGCGAACCTCCTTTTATACTTTCTCGCGCAGATAGCTATATTGGAGTGTTGATAGACGATATAACGACTAGGGAGTGGAATGAGCCATACAGAATGTTCACAAGCCGCGCAGAATATCGCTTGTTTTTGCGCTCGGACAATTCCGAAGCGAGGCTTTGCGAAAAAGCGCATAGAATTGGGATGCTGACAAAAGAAGAATGGCAAAGCTATGAGCAGGAAAAGAGCAGGGTAGCGGAGGCTAGAAAATTTCTGAGCGAGAATTCTGGAGTTCCGGAGCAAATAGCGCCGATTTTAGCGGAGAGCGGTCAAGCTTTGGTTACGGAGCGAACAAAATGGCTGACCATTTTAAAGCGTCCGGGCATAAAAGCGGAAGATTTTTTTGCAACGGCTTGCCCGCAAATTCCATTAACGAGAAAAGAGAAGTGGCATATACTTTCAGAAGAGCTTTACAGCGGATTTTTCATCCGTGCCGCAGAGGAAATAGCAAATCAGCAAAAAATGGCAAACTTCAAGATTCCGCTGGATTTTGATTACAACAAAATAACAGCCTTGAGCATAGAAGCTCGCCAGAAATTAAGCGCAGCGCAGCCGCTCACTTTGGGAGCAGCGGTGAAGGTTGCTGGTGTTAGAGCTGGGGATGCAGCGGTGCTCAGAAGAATTTTGCCAAGTTAAATTGTTCTGTGAGTTTCAACTCCTTCTACATAAATTGCGCTGAGCGGCCTTGATGGGCAAAGATGCTCGCACGCTCCGCAGCCTATGCAACGATTTTCATCGATAACCAGAATTTTCCCTTCCGTGTTCTGTATTGCATTTGTAGGGCATTTGCGAATGCACAAGTCGCACTCCGCAACGCAAAGTTCTTTTTTCCAGACTGCACAGCCTATTTGTATTGAGGATTTCTCTGCCACGGTGATTGGGCGTATCGCTCCGGTGGGGCAGACTTGCGAGCATTTTACGCATTCCGGGCGGCAATAGCCACGCTCAAAAGATATGGTTGGTTTTGTGGCTTTGTGGGGGCTCAATAACTGATTTGAACAAACAGTTGTGCAAAGTTGGCAACCGGTGCAGTGATCGTGGAAGCTTCGGAAATTGTCAGCGCCTGGAGGAATTATAGGCTTTGAGCGTTTCGGTTTTTCCTTGTCTTCTATTTTGGCAAGACCGCCGTCAAATTGATGTGCAGTGGCTTTGGATACTAGCAAAGCGGCACCTATAAAAAGATTGCGACGTGCCAAGCCTTCTTCTGTCGGTTTCTCAGGCAATTTAGCCAAAGAATATTTTATAGCGCCTCTCGGGCAAACCGTTTTGCAATTAAAGCAAGTAACGCATCGCAAATAATCTATCTCCTTGCGAGTCGTGTTTATGCAAGAAGTTTTGCAATGCTTTGTGCATATGCCGCAGTGCGTACATTTTTCTTTGTCTATGCGCATTTTCATAACGGAGAATTTTGCGAGCAAACTCAGAAATGCTCCAACAGGGCAAACAGTGTTGCAGTAGCCACGCCCGGTTTTCCACGCAGAAAAACCCACCGCAAAGAAAGTCAATATCGCAATTCCCAGCACGCTTGCGCTTTTCATCCATACATCCACGGAATAAAATGCATAGCTATCCGCTCGCTCCGCAAAATATGCCAGCAGATTATTTGCGCATAAATAAATTGGTCTAAGAAGTTGCGATGCAATTCGCCCATAAGAACTGTATGGTTCCAGCAATGTGATGAGCGGAGTAAATGGAAATGCCGCAAGCAAAACATAGCGCAAAATTATCAATCCTTTGCGTGGAACGCGATAAGAAAAACGCTTTCGCAAAAATATGTCTTGAAAAATTCCGAGAGGGCAAATTACCGAGCAATAAATGCGCCCAAAAAGCAATGTAAGCAATATTATGCCCAAAGAAGCAACGCTCGTGGCAAGAATAGCCGGAACAAGCTGAACTTTGGCGCACCATCCCAGATAAGTGTGCACCGTTCCCGTAAAATCAAGGAAGAGCAGCGTTATGGCAATCATAAAAAACGCGGCNGAAGCTATGCGAATTTTTCTCATCATACATCCACCTTTAGTTTTTCAACAAATGCATCNATGCGTTGCATTTCCTGCGGTATATTAATTCTCTGCGGGCAATCTTTTATGCAAAGCTGGCAACCTGTGCATCTGCTCGCTTGGCGCAAGGGAGAAACTTTTCTGTCCATTCCAATCAGGAATGCACGGCGAGCTCTGCGGTAATCCGGATCTTGCTTATTGTCCGGGAAGTTGCCTTCGTTCAGGCTGCGGTTGAAGTGCGTGATTATTTCCGGAATGTCCAGGCCGTAAGGGCAGGGCATGCAGTATTGGCAGGTTGTGCAGTTTATGTTGCGATATTCAAGCGCAATTTCTGCAACCTTGTTCAGCATTGCGTAGTCTTTTTCTGTTAATGGAACAAGCGGCGAGTATGTGCGTATATTGTCTTGCAGATGTTCCATAAAAGTCATGCCGCTCAGAACTGTGAACACATTGGGCAAGCTTCCCGCAAAGCGAAATGCCCAAGAAGCGGCACTGGCATTCGGTTCAGCTTCCAACATCATGGCTCTCGCTTTGTAGTGCGGCATTGCCAAGCGTCCGCCCAAAAGCGGTTCCATTATCATCGCCGGCACATTCTTTTCCGCAAGAATCTCGTATTGCCGCCGAGCGTTCATGGTTGTGCGCCCAATCACATTCTCCCAATCGAGATAATTCACCTGTATCAGCACAAAATCCCATTCGTACTCAGACATCATNTATTCAAAAAAATCGCCGTCTCCGTGAAACGACCAGCCCAGTTGGCGTATTCGCCCAGCCTCNCGNTCTTTCATCATAAAATCCAGAATNCCGTTATCCAGATATCGTTCTTTGAAAGTCTGCATATTGCCAACCGAATGAACCAAATAATGGTCTATGTAATCCGTTTGCAAATCTTCAAACTGCTTGCGATACATTTTGAGCGANTCTTCGCGAGTCTTNTGCGTATGGTTAGACATCTTTGTGGAGATGAAATATTTGCTGCGCGGATGGCGGCTCAGAGCTATGCCCGTAGCCTTTTCCGAAAAGCCTTTGCAGTATCTCGGCGAAGTATCAAAGAGATTTACGCCGTGAGCAAGAGCGAAGTCCACAGACTGGTTGATCGCTTCCTGGTCAAGGTCATTATCGTCCGAGAGCGATTCTCTGCGTGCTCTGGCTATTCTCGGGTATCTCATGCAGCCATATCCCAAAAGCGATATGTTGTTGCCGAGCTTGTCTTTGCGATAAGTCATTTTATCGCTTGGTACTTCTGCCTTAGCCACAGAAGAATTCTCCTGTTTGCATCCGTTCAAAGCAGTAAGCGCGGCTCCGGCACCTACTAATTTGATAAATTTGCGACGATCCATTACACCTCTCTAACCATGATTTTTGGATTTCTGATATGATTATAAGTTCCTTTTCTAGATTTTGGCAGATCGTTTATATTGCCGTTTTTAAAGCCCAGTGTATAGAACCAATCGGATGCCTGGGTGGTTAAGAGGAATATTTTTTTCGCTTTTTGCTTTTTCGCTTTTTCAATTAAAAAGTTTACAACCGCTTCGCCAATACCTGCATCTATGTAATTTGCGCCAACAGCAATCGCAGCAATTTCAAAGCTCTTATTTTCAAAAGCGTGCAATGCGCCGCAAGCATGAATGGCATTGTCCACAGCGTACACCACNTAATCTCCGAGCTTTGCCTCAATATCTTCCTGNTTTCTGGAAATCAGAAGCTTGCGTTCAACATAGCTCTGCATAATGCGGAGCATATCGGGAATATCTTCAATGGTAGCGGGCCGCAAATTCCAGTATTCGTTAGCGTAAACCATTGTTCCGCTGCCACGGCTGGAGAACACTTCTTGCAAAATGCTGGCTGCAATGCCGGAGAGCCAATGAACTCGCTTTACTCCATAGCGGCAGGCTCTGATTGCGTTTTCCAGATATTCTCGCTGGGCAAATGGGAGCTTTTTGTTTTTTTTCAGAATTGCCGCAGCCTGGTTTATGTCCAGAGCGGAATTCAATCCATTTTCTTCGCTTATAAAGAACAGTTTCCCTACCGAGAAGTAGTGGCTGAATTCGGTAGCGAGTTCCGTGCTTGAAATGTTATATGCGTGTCCCAGTTTGTTCCAGCCAATAGGCGGCAAAATTGGGATAAATCCTTCGTGCAAAAGTTTTTCTATAATGCCTTTTTCAATGCGCTCTATTTTGCCTGTGCGCATATAGTCAACGCCGTTCACAACGCCCATGCTCCGAGCCTGCACCCAGTTCCCCTGAATGCC
>WQSA01000026.1 GCA_009788135.1 Candidatus Fibrimonadales bacterium | reverse complement strand
ATGGCTATTTGGGCAAGTTCGTCTTCATTCGGGTTTGGGTTTATTGCGCAATCTCCGTAAACAAGTACCTGCGTGGGCAAGCACATGAAAAATGCGGAGCTTATTATAGTAGTGCCGACTCGAGGTTTTATTATCGAAAGGGCCGGGCGAATTGTGTCTGCCGTGGCGTGAATCGCTCCGCTTACAAGCCCGTCCGCATCGCCGGTTTTCACCATCATGGTTCCAATCCAATTTGTATCTGTGAGCAGTCTTTTCGCTTCTTCTTCGGTCATCCCCTTGTGTTTGCGGAGTTGTACCAATGTCTGAACATATTTCGGAGCGATATTTTCCGGGTCTATTATTTCAAGATCGTGTGGCAATGCTATGTAAAGAGTGGCGGCGGTTTTTTCAACGTCTGCTCTTTTTGCGAGCAATATTGGAATGGCTATTTGCCTTTGCATGACTATAACGGCGGCACGCACGGTTCTTGGCTCGGAGCCTTCCGGCAAAACAATTTTGGCTTTGCGTTGNTGGGCTTTTTTTATCAAAAAATTCCGGAATTCCGGCGGGCTCATTCTGTGTTCCCTGTTTTGNTTCAATATGAGTTCCCATGGTTCTTCTTCCATGCATGCCACAATGGCTTCCTTGCTTGGGTTTATCCCTCCGTGAACAAAAGCCAGCGCAGATAGCCCGCTATCTTTACAGGTTTGCCTTAGAGCATCTTCGCAATCTTCGTTTACATTCAGGAATATGCAACCAGCCATATAGGAATTTGCTCTTTTGTGCAAATGCTCTTCTACGGAAATTTCGCTTAAAAGCTTGTCCAGCGGTTTGTCGCTTATGCGCGCAACCAAAATGATGTCTGCATCTAAGGCGGCGGTCAGCATACGATGGAGTTCTTTTTTATAAAATATATCGGAGGATATGCCTTCTACTATCACCACATCGTTTTTTGCCAATACTCTTGACATTTTATCCAGAAGCAGGTCCATAATCATTTGCTCGCAATCTGAGATGATGGCGTTGCGAATTTCGGCGAATGGGATTCCGACTTCTTTGCCGAAAGGAATGAATTTTACAGCTTTAAGTCCCTTTTTTGTTAAAGTTTCCAGAATTCCGTCAGCTACGTTTTCCAGAGCGATGTTGTTTTCCGCAGGCAATAAGATATAGGCATGTTTCATAGTTGAAAATATAGTAAACCATTTTCTATATTTTCATTAACATTTTAGGAGACTACCATGTACTCAGTTAAGACTCTCAATAAAATTTCGGCCAAGGGTACCGGATTGCTCGGTAAAAATTATGCAGTTGGCGACTCCATAGATAACCCCAACGCTATCCTGGTGAGAAGCGCTCAGGTTGATACCGATTCATTTTCAAGCGATTTGCTAGCTGTTGCCCGCGCTGGCGCAGGCGTGAACAATATAACCATAGACAAAGCCAGCGCAAAAGGCGTGTGCGTGTTCAATACGCCTGGCGCAAATGCGAATGCCGTGGCGGAACTCGTGTTTACAACGCTTGGCATGGCTTTGAGAAATATTCATAAATCCCTATCCTGGATAGGCGGCTTGCAGGGCAAAGAAGACAAAGAGATAAGCGAGGCTGTTGAAAAGAACAAAGCGGCGTTTACAGGCGGCGAGCTTGCAGGCAAGACTATCGGCGTTATAGGTCTCGGCAAAATCGGTGTTCTGGTTTCGAATGGAGCCATTGGGCGCGGCATGCATGTAATAGCCTACGAGCCTTATCCAAGCGTTGGCAATATGCTTATGCTCAACAGCACCGTTAGGGTAGTGCAAAGCATTGAGGAACTTATAATCGCTTCGCAAGTGATAACCGTTCATGTGCCATTCATGCCAGCTACCAAAGGTCTGCTGAACGAAATGAATTTGACGAGCTTTAGAGGTTCTTACCTGCTCAACTTTGCCAGGAACGGCATTGTGAGCGAATCGGGCATAAGTTCTTTCCTTGCTGCAGACAAGCAAAATACTTATGTAACGGATTTCCCGACCAAATCAGATTTGGCAAACGGGCAGGTTATTTCTTTCCCTCATCTTGGCGCAAGCACGGAAGAAGCGGAAGAAAACTGCGCTGTTATGGCAGTTGAGCAGTTGAAAGATTACTTGGATTACGGCATTGTTCACAATTCCGTGAATTTCCCAGTGATAGACAACCGTCCTGCTGCAAGCGTGAAGAATCGCATTGTTGTTATAAACAACGATGTGCCGAACATGATAGCATTGATTTCAAAAGTTTTTGGCGATGCAGGCATAAACATAAACAGCTTCAAAAACGAGAGCAACGGAAAGATAGGCTATAACCTGATTGATATAGATACCGCTGTTCCGCAAAGCCTTGTTGATGCGCTCAAAAAAATTGAACAGATAATTCGCGTAAGGGTCATAGAACTTTGAATCTTAGACTTGAACTGAAAGTAGCTTGGCGTTATTTAGGGGCGCAGAGACGCAGCCTCTTTGTTTCGCTTATAAGCTTGTTCAGCATGGTTGGAGTATGCATAGGTACATTTGCGCTGATAGTAGCGCTTTCTGCAGTTAATGGTTTTGAGGCGGAAGTCACTGATCAAATGATTGGCAAGGATGCGCATTTTGAGGTTTTAAATTATCGCGGAGAGCAAATTTACGAGCCTGATTCCATAGCTAGATTGCTTATGCAAAACGATAATGATATAGTGGCTTATTCTCCGTTTATAATTTACAAGGTTGGAGTGAGCTCCAAAAGAGTCAATGATGGGGTAGTGGTTTACGGCATAGACACGGAGACTGCGAAAAATGTTATAGATTTGCCGGCAAAGATGATAGCAGGCAATTTTAATTTGGACAATTTTGAGGATTCCTCTGGAGTTATGCGCAATTCTTTGATCCTCGGTTCTATTTTGGCACAGCGTTTGCGCGTGGATGTTGGCGATAAGCTTGTTTTGCAGACATTTCAGAGCCCTGACGAGATTATTGGCGGCGGTCCGAGGATGATGCAGTTTATTATCAGCGGGATTTTTGAAACCGGCATGTATGAATACGATGGGAATCTTTTGTATGTGAGCATAGAGCAGCTTCAGAGGTTGCTTGGAATGTATGGGGTTTCTGGCATTCAGTTTAAGGTTAAAAATCCGTGGAAGAGCGAAATTCATGCGGAGAAGGCTGGCAATTATTTGGGTTATCCTTTTTATGCAACGGATTGGAAAAACAAGAACCAGACTCTTTTGAAATGGATGAATTACGAGAAATTCATAGTGGCGGCGATTGTTTGCCTGATTGTTTTGATTGCGGCCTTCAACATTATAAGTTCTTTGATTATGGTTGTTGTTGACAAGACCAGAGAAATTGGCATTTTGCGCAGCATGGGATTTTCGGAGGGTTCCATTATGCGAGTATTTATAAGCATGGGTTCATTCATAGGTTTATTCGGTTCAATTGTGGGCGGAATTACGGGGCTTGGGCTGTGCATTGTTCAGGAGAGGACTCATATCATAAAACTTCCGGCAGATGTTTACATGATGCCTTTTTTCCCGGTGCAAGTGCAGGTTTTGGATGTTGTGGTAGTTCTTGCGATTGCCAATGTTCTTTGCGTTTTATCGACCATTTTGCCGGCGTGGAAGGCCAGCACAATGAACCCTGTGCGTGCGATTAGGCACGAGTGATATTTATATACGCACTGCGCCTTGGTCTGCGCTTGTCGCTAGCGATGCATAAATTTCCAAAGATTTGCTGACAAATCTTTTTCTGGAAACAGGTTTCCAGGCATTTTCGCCTTTCGCTTCCATTTCTTTGCGGCGCGTTTCCAATTCTGCGTCCGTTATGCCTATGTTTATGCTTCTGTTTGGAATGTCGATTTCTATTATATCGCCGCTTTTTACCAGAGCTATGTTGCCTTTGCTTGCAGCTTCGGGACTAACGTGGCCTATTGAAAGGCCGCTTGTGCCGCCGCTGAATCTGCCGTCTGTTATGAGCGCACAGGCTTTGCCGAGCCCCATGCTTTTCAGGTAGCTGGTGGGGTAGAGCATTTCCTGCATTCCGGGACCGCCTTTTGGACCCTCATAGCGAATAACCACAACATCGCCTTTTTTAACTTTGTGATTTAAAATTCCGTCAACAGCTTCTTCCTGGCTTTCAAACACAATGGCTGGGCCGGCAAATGACCAGATAGAGCTATCCACGCCGGCGGTTTTCACAACGCATCCGTTTGGCGCAAAATTTCCGTAGAGAACGGCCAAGCCGCCATCTGCGCTGTATGCGTGGGCGGCATTTCTGATTACGCCTTTTTCTCGGTCTAAATCGTGAGCGCTGTATTTTTCGCTTTGGCTATATGCTTGCAAATTGAATTTGCGGCCTGGCGCGGCCAAAAAGCGTTCCTTAGCTTCTTTGCTTGCAGAGCTTCTCGCTATATCCCATTTGTTTAAGTATTCAGCGATATTTTCCGAATGCACCATCTTAACTTTTGAGTTTAGCAAACCGGCATTGTCAAGTTCGCCCATAATAGCTGGGATGCCGCCTGCTTTGTGTACATCTTCCAAGTGAATATTGCTAACGCTTGGCGCAACTTTGCAAAGGCATGGCGTTGAGCGCGAGAGTTCGTTAATGTCTTTCATGGTGAAGTTAACGCCGGCTTCATGAGCAACGGCCAATATGTGCAGAACGGTATTTGTTGAACCTCCCATAGCTATGTCCAGCCGCATAGCGTTTTCAAAGGCTTCTTTTGTGGCGATGCTTTTGGGCAAAATGGAATGGTCGTTTTGAGTGTAGCATTTGCCGCAGAGTTCCATGACAAGTTTTGCGGCTTGTTTGAATAAATCTTTGCGTTCTGCGTGCGTGGCAACTATGGTTCCGTTTCCGGGAAGGGAGAGGCCGAGCGCTTCGGTGAGGCAGTTCATAGAGTTTGCGGTGAACATTCCGGAGCAGCTTCCGCAAGTGGGGCAGGCTGAGTTTTCAATTTCCTGCAAATCTTTGTCTGAGACTTCGGGGTTCGCTGCCGCTACCATTGCGTCTATTAAGTCTAAGTGTACTGCGTTTCCGTTTGAGAGCGTTGCGATTCCGGCTTCCATTGGCCCGCCGCTTACGAACACCGCTGGGATATTGAGCCGCATTGCAGCCATCATCATGCCGGGCGTTATTTTGTCGCAGTTGCTTATGCACACGAGCGCATCTGCGCAGTGAGCGTTTGCCATATATTCAACGGAGTCTGCAATCAGGTCTCGGCTAGGCAGGCTGTAGAGCATTCCGCTGTGGCCCATTGCGATGCCATCGTCTATGGCTATAGTGTTGAATTCTTTTGGGACTCCGCCAGCATTGCGAATTTCTTCTGCAATTAGTCTGCCGACTGGTTGCAAGTGAACATGTCCGGGCACGAATTCCGTAAAGCTGTTTACAACAGCGATTATAGGTTTTCCAAAATCATTTTCTTTGGTTCCGGTAGCGCGCCACAGAGCACGTGCGCCAGCCATATTGCGGCCTTCTATAGTTGTGAGTGAGCGAAGTTTCATTTTGGGAATATAGTAAACTCCTTTTTTACTACATTCCCCCTATGTTCAGAATTGGAATAGGCTTTGATGTCCACCGCCTCGCAGAAGGGCGAAAATGCATTATAGGCGGCGTGGAAATTGAGCATTCAAAAGGACTTTTGGGGCATAGCGATGCAGACGTGCTAACCCATGCAATATGCGACGCTTTGCTTGGAGCGGCAGGGCTTGGGGACATAGGTACTTACTTTCCGGATACAGACCAGAAATTCAAAAACATAGATAGCCAAATACTTTTGAAAAATGTTAAAGAAGAAATATCAAAGCTCGGCTATGAAATAGAAAACATCGATAGCATTGTTATGGCAGAAAAACCAAAGATAAATTCACACCGCGCAAAAATGAAAACCGCTCTTTCAAAAACACTTGAAATAGAAGAATCGAGAATAGGCATCAAAGCTACAACCACGGAAAAACTGGGTTTCACAGGCAGGGAAGAAGGGATAGCCGCTCAAGCTGTGGCTCTGATTACCTGCTCTCCGCATAAAACTTCTCCCACAACTCATATTTCCCATTGCGAGTGATTTCCACGAAAATAAAAGCGGTGTCTTTAGGCGGCAAAAAACCAATCGCATTGTCCGTGGAAACCATGTAACCTGCCTGAGTATCTTCGCTTAAAATGCTGAGCCCGCTGATCTTTGAATATAAATTTTCTCCATGGTAAATCGTTACTGAAAAAAGAGAATCCTGCTCAACCTTCAAAATTTTTCCCGGCAGAATCGCATTGACCGGAGCTTCGCCTATTGCGCTGAATCTGTTCCTGAAAATTCGCTCTGCTTGGCGGTCTTCCTTGACGAATTTCTGAGGTATAGCTGAGCCTTTTAACGGCATAACGGGGCAGTGGCCTGGAAATTTGCAGCCAGTGTTCTCATCTCGCCAAATTGGATTTTCGTATCTGATTACGCTTATGTTTTGGCCGGCAATTCTTATTGACTCCGTTATTTGGCTGGGCCAAGAAAATTCATGCCTAACTCTGAGCGGAAATGCATCTGGATATCTTTCGCCTATAAACCTTGCCATTGGAATGTAAATAGTATCCTCTCCCCAAAGGTCCTGAACGGATGCGAAATGAAAATAGCATTCCATCAGAGCATCTTTTTTTGAGTGTATCTTAATCTCGTTGCACTCCGGATGCTGCTCGGCATAGCTTTGAGCATCCTGCTCCGGTTTAGATTTATTCATAAAAAGAATAATAGCAAGCACAGCCAAGCTGGCTAAGAAAAGCGTAACGAGCAAAGCTCTCAGGCTAGGCATTGCACTTTACAGGAGTTTCATTTTTCCGTAAATGAGCCTTTGACGGAATTGCTCAATGAGCTCCTCATTCGCTCCCGAAACGGAAACTGCATGATTGTCAGCAAATTTGTCTAAAAATGCGATGGATGCGGAATCCATTGATTGCAAGCTAGAAAAATCAAAAATTATGCTGAAATAATCCTTGACGCTTTCTTGCAATTGGCCAAGTTGTTCTCCGGCAAACATGCTTCCTTTGCATGCGACACATGCTGCATCGTCCTTTGTTTCCGTGATTTGCCATTCAAAAATTGCTTGCGCCTGCTGTGCTTCCCCGTCTGGTTTTAAGCTGTTTTTAAAATCTTCTGCAGTTTCGTAAGTCGAAAAAATGCTATCCAACTGTGTTATCTGCAACAGATTTTTTATTTCCGAAGAAATATCCGAAATAGCAAAACGCAGGTTGTTTTTATGCATCAATTGATGTATTCTAACAAGCATCGCAAGATGCGAACTGTAAAGCACGCCCACGGAGGCAAGCGATAAAAGCAAATCCTGCCTTTTTGCACGCAGAGCATCTTCTACTTTTTGATAAATCTCGTGAAAGCCATCTTCTTCCAAGTTAAAATCAATTACTTGGAAATAACCGCCTATATCTTTTATTGTGCATTCTGCCATATTCAATCTCCAATAGGATAATATAGTAAATTCTAATTGGATTCCATTTTGATTCCACCGCTTTTCCAGCCTATTTTCAAATGCGAAAGTTCTTGCTTGAATTCTTTGGTTGAGCCATATATTGATACTTTGAGTGTTGGCATAAGCATATACGCTGTTATTAAAGCGTCTTTGTCTGGCATAATCTCCAGCAGCTTAACAAGTTTTTTTCGCTTTTCCATCAATTGTTCTTTGCTATGGTTGCAAGCATCAAGCTTGGAACCCAAGAGTTTTCTTTGATTTACCATTTCAGGGCTTGTATCCGAGGGTTTTATTGTGCCTATCTTGGCTAGCAGAAGCTCTATGGCTTGGTTCAGTTTCTGCAAAAGATCATTTATGCCTTGAAGCTCTTCCTTGAACAATTGGCGGTCGCTCTCTATAAGCGTGAACTCGTTTATGGCTTCGGCTTTTCCGCCTATGCTCCCGCATTTTAAGTGTCCGCTGAAACCCACTGAACTGCTTATGATTTGCCCGCCCATTGGCATTTCCAAATTTTTCGTCTCAACTTTGCAGTTGCGAATTTGCCCTTTTACCGCAATTGTTTGCCCGGCTTTGAGCGTGCAGTCTTGCACGTTATCTGCGTTTATGTTTTTTTCCGCTATTACCACAGCTTTGTTTTGCCCAAAAACGGAGCCTTTCAAAAATACATTGCCAGTTTTTGATTCTATATGCGCGGCTTCAATATAACCTTCAATGGAAACATTGCCGTCTGCTACAACGGAGAAACCTGCAGTTACGTTTCCTCTAACAAGAACGTCTCCAAAATATTCGATGTTTCCGGTTTTGAAATCCACATCGCCTTTTATTATGTAAACGCCGCCAACGCAAATGTTGCGGCCGTCTCTGTAAAGAAAGCCATTAATGGAGGCTACAAGTTTGGTTTCGTCATCTATGGGTTTGGTATTTGCTCCTCCTGGCAAAGCGAAATCTTCTCCGGGAGTTGGCGATAGAGGGTGTCCGAACACGCTAGTGCCAGGGATGCCAGGCGTTGGAGGAATGCGGGTGCATATTACTTCGCCTTCTTTTATTTGCCTAATGTTGTCCCATGTTTTATAGTCTGCCGTGCCGTATTCATCCAAAAATGGTTTTACATCCGGATCTATTGGAAGTACCTCTTCTATAACAGCGTCTTTGCCGGCTATAGGCGGCGTTGCGTTTGCTATTGTAAATTCCGAGCCGTAAATGCCTTTTGACAGGATTTCTTCTATTGTTTCATGATCTATTCCGTAAATAACGGCTTTTTCTTCCAAAAGAAAGGATATATCTGCGGCTGTTACGCGGTAATCCGTTTGCAATATGGCGGTATCCATTGCAAAGCGAGCTTGTATTGGGGTAACCTGCAAGCTCAGATATCGGCGCTTGCCATCTTCAAATTCTTCAAACGGGGGTCCAATCAATTCTTCTTGCCCGGATGCGTTTTTAATCGTTTTTTCAATTTTGGCAATGTCAAAATTGACGATTTCGCCTTTGAGCAGAGTCTTTTTTATTTCATTAATGTCCCATTTTTGCGGAACGAGATTTGGCACAACGGTTAAATAAGTGCCAGTGGAATCTATTCTCCACAAAAGCCATTTGAAACTTTCCTGTATGTTCGTATTGTCTAAAATTGCCATAAGGATAATATAGAAAAAATAACTTTTTCTATATTACTCCTATGCCAAAAGACTACGTAAAAAGCAATCGCAAACAGCTGGACATGGAACAACTGCAGGATTTGCGTTTTCCCATGGTTATGGAACTGGGTTCAACAAAGGTTACTATAAGAGATTTGCTCAATTGGCAGCACGGCTCGGTTATAGAGCTGGACAGGGTGGCTGGGGAAAATGTTGATTTGCAGATTAATGGCAAAGTTATGGCAAAAGGCGAAGTAGTTGTTATGAACAATCATTTGGGATTCAGGCTGGTCACGCTTTTAAACCCCGAAGAACGGCTAAAGAGCTTGTAATGTACAAAACCCGTAAATTTCCAAAGTGGCACGTTCCGCCACCGATAATTCATATTTTGGTGTGGATTTTTATTTATCTGGCTCCAGTGATTTTCATGTCTTCCGATACTCAAAATTCCTGGTATGTTCGCTATAAAACTACCTTGCCGTTTCTCGCAACGCTATTAGCTTTTTATGCAAATTATATCTATTTAATACCGAAATATCTTTATGCAAAACGAATATCTCTTTATATAGTTCTAAATTTGGCCATGTTCCTGATAGTGTATTGTTTAATGGACATCTGGCAGAGCAATGCTGTGGCAGCCGGAGTTATACCGCCACCTCCGGAGTCTAAGCTTCCATTCGGGTATCTTTTGAAGGGTCTCGCAGGGCTTTTGTTCATAAATGGCATTGCTATAGCGGTTCGTTCAACTTCAATGTGGTTTCATTTCAGAGAACAGGTGCAAAAACTGGAACTTGAAAATACGCTTTCCAAATTGTCCTTTTTAAAAATGCAAATATCGCCGCATTTTCTGTTTAACACGCTCAACAATATCTTGGCTCTTATAGACGAAAACAAAGAGTTGGCCAAGCAATCCGTGCAACAGCTCTCAAAACTGCTTCGCTCGGTGATTTACGACTCGGAAGCCAGTTCCGTTACAATAAAGCAAGAAGTGGAGTTTTTAAATAATTATGCGGATTTGATGAAACTTCGCTACGGCCCGGAGCTTAATTTCAGTTTGGAAGCGGATTTAAGCGAGCCGAATGCTCCCATAGCCCCTCTTTTGCTGGTACCGATTTTGGAAAACATTTTCAAGCACGGCATAGGAGCTTCTGTGGAAGATAGTTCCATAAGCATAAAAATACAGGCAAAAAGCGGGAAAATTATCTTTGAAAGCTCAAATACTTATTTCCCAAAGACCTACCAGGACAAGAGCGGCAGCGGCATAGGCATTGCCAATATGCAGGAAAGGCTTAACATGCTTTATGCAAAGCGCCACTCTTACGCTTGCAAAATTGCAAACGGAAAATATATAACAACACTTGAATTGCAATATGAGCCGTTTAATTGAAATTCGCAAAGCCAAAGAACACAATCTCAAGAGCATAGATATAAACTTGCCGAGAGATTCCTTTGTTGTTATCACGGGAGTCAGCGGTTCCGGAAAGAGCAGCCTCGCTTTTGACACAATTTTTCAAGAAGGCCAGAGACGCTATATAGAATCGCTCTCGGCTTACGCTCGGCAGTTTATAGGCACAATGAAGCGCCCGGATGCGGAAAGCATAAAGGGAATTTCGCCCACAATTTCCATAGACCAAAAAACAATAAACCGAAATCCCCGTTCCACGGTTGGCACTGTCGTTGAAATATTTGATCACTACAGACTTCTTTTCGCAAGGCTTGGCATAGCGCATTGCCCAAAGTGCGGCAAAGAGATCAAAGCGCAAACCTCGGAGCAAATTGCAGACAATATTTTTCAGGAAAGAGCGGGGCAGTCTGCGGTTGTAATGGCTCCCATAGTCCGTGAGCGAAAGGGAGAATATCGCAGGGAAATTGCGGAATTAAAGGAAAAAGGCTTTGCTAGAGCGAGGATTGACGGGGAAATGTATGAATTGGGAGTTGAGAGTGGAGAGTTGAGAGTTGAGAGTGATAAGAAAATTCCTGAGCTTGCTCGCTATGAGAAGCATTCTATAGATGCAGTTATAGATAGAATTTCAATTGATCCTAAAAATAGAACACGATTTATGGAAGCCTTGGAACAAGCATTTAAAATTAGCGGAAATAAACTAGTATCATTCGTTTTTTCAAAACTTTCAACTCTCAACTCTCAACTCTCAACTGAATACACAGTGATCAGTGCAGATTTGGCTTGCGCAAAGTGCGGAGTCTCGTTGCCTGAAATTGAACCCAGGCTTTTTTCTTTTAACGACAAGCAGGGTCAGTGCCCAACCTGTAAAGGGCTAGGAAAGAACTATCAGATAGAAGCTTCAAAGCTGATAAACCCGGAGCTTTCGATAGAAGATGGCGCAATCTTGGCAAGCACAGCGGAAGGCAGGCTGATATTCAGCGATATTGGATATGCAGAATATAAGGCTATAGCGAAAAATCTTTCAATTCCATGGAAAGAATTGTCGGAAAAAGCGCAAAGTGCGATTTTAGAACTGATAATTCCAACTCTTCAAGGTCTCTGGGACCAGTGGCATATTAGTTTATTGCAAAAATATATGTTGATTGAGCCGTGCAGCGAGTGCAAAGGAGAGCGAGTGTGCGCAGCGGCCAGGGCGATGAGATTTCATGGAAAGGGAATAAGCGAAATTTCATCTCTTTCCGTTGATGCTTCCGTGAATTTTTTTGAAGAATTGGATTTAAGCGGAAAGGAAAAGAGAATAGGCAGGGAAATTTTCAGGGAAATAAAAGGCCGTCTGAAATTTTTGCAAACAGTGGGCTTGGGGTATTTAACGCTAAACCGAGGCTCCGCAACGCTGAGCGGCGGCGAAGCTCAGCGTATAAGGCTTGCCGGCCATGTGGGCGCAGGTTTGCAAGGCGTTCTCTATGTCCTGGACGAACCCAGCATAGGCCTCCACGCAAAAGACAACGAAAAACTTTTGGACATCTTGGAAAAACTAATAGCGCAGGGCAACAGCCTGATAGTAGTAGAACACGACGAAGAAACCATTCGCCGAGCGGACTGCGTGGCGGACATAGGCCCGGGCGCAGGCAGCGAAGGCGGCGAATTGGTAGCAATAGGCACCGTAAAAGATTTGCAAAAAAATCCAAAATCCATAACAGGCGCATATTTAAGCGGAAAACGAAAAATTGAAATTCCCAACCAACGTCGCTCTGGCTGCAAAAAAATCACAATAACCAAAGCGAAAGCTAACAATCTAAAAAACCTGACTGTAAATTTCCCTCTAGGCGTATTAACTGTAGTAACAGGAGTCAGCGGCAGCGGAAAAAGCACATTGGTAAACAACATCCTGAAAAAAGAACTGGCAAACAAAACCGCAAAAGGCGTAGAGCATATTGACAAAGTGATAGAAATAGACCAAAGCCCAATAGGCAGAACGCCTCGCTCAAATCCTGCTACCTACACAAAAATCTACGATGACATAAGAAGCTTGTTCGCAAGTTTGCCCGAAAGCAAAGCGAAAGGCTTCAACAAAAGCCGCTTTAGCTTTAATGTGCATGGCGGTCGCTGCGAAAAATGCTGCGGAGCAGGCGTAATAGAAATAGAAATGCAAATTTTGCCCAATGTGCAAATAACCTGCGACCAGTGCGAAGGCAAACGCTTTAACGATGCAACACTTGGCATTTTTTACAAAGGCAAAAACATATACGATATTTTGGAACTCAGCATAGACGAAGCTTTGAAATTCTTTGAGAACTTGCCAAAAATGGCAAAGCCCTTAACCGTTTTGCAGGAAATTGGGCTTGGCTATGTAAAGCTTGGGCAGCCCAGCACAACGCTTAGCGGAGGCGAGGCTCAGAGGATGAAAATCTCAACCGAGCTTCGCAAGCTCGGTACTGACAAAACGCTTTACCTGCTTGATGAGCCCACAACGGGGCTCCATTTTGAAGACATTCGCCGATTGCTTGAATGTTTGCAAAAACTGGTGGACAAGGGAAATTCAATGATTGTGATAGAGCACAACCTTGATGTAATCAAATGCGCAGACTGGATTATAGACTTGGGACCAGAAGCAGGGGAGCATGGCGGCTATCTGGTAGCGGAGGGTACGCCGGAGCAAATTGCGAAATGCAAAAAGTCTTGGACCGGAAAATTTCTACATTCAAAACATGCTATACTTGCTTGAAACGCGCGGGCTGTCTAAGGTTTACACTGAAACCGGCGGTACGCTTGAGATTTTGAAGGATGTGAATTTTCGTCTCACAGAGGGTAGCATAGTTGTGCTAACCGGAGCCAGCGGCTCTGGCAAGTCAACTTTCTTGAACATAGTCGGCGCTTTGGACAAGCCTACCAGCGGCTCGGTTTTCTTTTACGGAGACGAGATGTCCAAGTTCTCAAAGCGGTCTATAAATATGTTTCATCGCAAAAGCTTGGGTTTTATGTTCCAGTTTCATCACTTGCTCGCTGAGTTCACCGCTTTGGAAAACGTGCTTATGCCAGCCAGAATAGACAAGCGAAATGAGAACGAAAGTTGCAAAATGGCTATCGAGCTTTTGAATGCAGTTGGGCTTTCTGATAGAAAGCGGCATTTGCCGCGCGAACTTTCCGGCGGAGAGCGCCAGCGAGTCGCTTTGGCCAGAGCTTTGATGAACAGGCCAAGCCTTATTATAGCAGACGAACCTAGCGGAAATTTGGATGAAAAAAATGCCGAAGTCCTTAAATCGCTGATTTTGGAACTCAACAAAAAATACAATCAGGCTTTTTTAATAGCCACTCATGATATGGACTTGGTAGAAATAGCCACGCACCGCTGGACAGTGGCGCATGGCACTTTAAAGCAAACTACTCACTAACCGCAGTAAACTTGCCGCTGCTTCTTGTATCTATAGGCTCGTAATGCCTTATGCTTTCTCCAATGTAAATCTGGCGCGGGCGGTAAATCTTCTGCTTTGGATTATCGTGGATTTCTTTCCAGTTTGCAATCCAGCCTGGCATGCGGCCAATGGCGAACATCACCGTGAACATGTTCAGCGGAATGCCAATGGCTTTGAAAATTATGCCGGAGTAAAAATCCACGTTTGGATAAAGCTTGCGTTCGATAAAATAATCGTCTTTCAGAGCTATGTCTGCAAGCTCCTGAGCTATATCCAAAAGCTCGTCGCTTTGCCCCTGCTTTTGCAGAACTTTGTGCGCAGCGTCTCGCAAGATTTTTGAACGCGGGTCAAAATTTCTGTAAACCCTGTGCCCAAAGCCCATCAGTTTAATTCCATTTTCCTTGCGCTTGACTTTTTCCACGAAATCCTTGACTGAAATGCCGTTTTTGCGAATCTCTTCCAGCATTTCCACAACCGCCTGGTTTGCACCGCCGTGCAAGTGCCCCCACAGAGCGTTCACGCCGGCAGCAACGCTTGCGAACAGATTTGCGCCGCCGCTCGCAACCATGCGAACCGTGCTGGTACTGCAATTCTGCTCGTGATCCGCATGAAGAATCAAAACTAGGTTCAGCGCTTTTATTATATCCGGGTCTGCAATATGCAATTTATTTGGCAAAGAGAACATCATGTGCAAAAAGTTTTGCACATATCCGTATTCTGGAACGGCATACATAATGGGCCGGCCAGTGCTCATCTTATATGCGGCTGCCGCTATTGTGCGGACTTTTGAAAGCAATCTTGCAGCAGCTTCTTCGAACTCAGATTCGCTTTTCAAGTTGGTAAGCAAGTCGTGATGATAGCAGCTTATTGAGCTTATCATTGCGCTTAGAATTGCCATTGGCGGGGCGTCAATAGGAAAGCCGTCGTAATGGTGCCTTAGACCTTCATGTAAAAGCTCGTGTTCGGTTAAAAGCATGGAAAAGCGCCGAAGCTCGGTTGGAGTTGGGAGCCTGCCCCAGATGATTGTCCAAGCCGTTTCCACAAATGTGCTTTTTTCGGCAAGTTCTTCGATGGGGTAGCCCCGGTAGCGCAGAATGCCTTTATCGCCATCTATATAGGTGATTGCGCTTACGCAACTGCCGGTATTTGAAAAACCATCGTCCAGGGTAATATAACCGCTTTGGTCCCTGAGCTTGGATATATCCATAGCAAGTTCGTTCTGCGTTCCCTTCACTATAGGCAAAGAATATTCTTTGCCATCTATATTTAATTTCGCTGTACTCATTTAACAGTATCCTCCATATCGTGACATAACCTGAGACATGGTTGTAATGTAGAAATTTCAAATTTCTAGTTTTTCTGCATGGCAAAAAAACTATGCGTGAATATAGACCACATTGCTACAATTAGAGAGGCGCGCAAGGTACGCGAACCTGAGCCTGTAGCAGCGGCATTGCTGGCCGAGCTGGCTGGCTGCAGTGGCATAACAGTCCATTTAAGGCAAGATCGCCGTCATATAAACGATGGCGATGTCCATTTGCTGCGCCATACCGTTACGGGGTCATTGAACTTGGAGATGGCTCCGTCTGCGGAGATGGTGCAGATTGCCAAGCAGGTTCTTCCGAATATGGTTACCCTTGTTCCTGAAGGCCCAAACGAGCTTACAACCGAGGGTGGTTTAAATGTAGAGGCCAGGATTTCCGAGATTGCAACTGCAGTCCAAGGTTTGCACAGTTCCGGTATTTTGGTGAGTTTGTTTATAGAACCTAAAATGGAACAGGTAAAAGCGGCCCGCAAAGCTGGCGCAAATTATGTGGAATTTCATACGGGGCATTATGCAGATGCTTTTGAACGTCGCGATGAAAACGAAGTGGAGCTGGAGCTTTCAAAACTGCAAGAGCAAATAAGCTTCGCTGTCAAAAGCGGATTGAAAGTAAACGCCGGTCACGGATTGAACTACCGCAATGTAAAGCGCATTGCGGAATTAAGCGACATAGAAGAGCTCAACATAGGCCACAGCATAGTAGCCAGAGCTGCTTTGGTTGGAATGGGAAGAGCGGTTAAGGAAATGCTGAAACTGATTGCGAGCCATTAGCCGTAGCATCAAGGTACTTTTTCTGCTAGTAGCCTATCGTAGATAAACTTGCTTAGCTTGGCTTGGCGTTCTTCATTCAAACCTGTAAATTGCACGCCTGCTTTGTAATTGAAAACATTGGTTATCTTCAAATCAACATATAAGTCCAGGCTTTTGGCTATTAGCAAGCAATTCATCAAAGAATCTCCCACCACCATCTTCTGTACGGGCATTTTTTCCGGAGACCATACGATTTGCAAGCCTCCCATGGAAATGTTGCTAACTCGCACCGGGTATTTGTTGCCGTTTTTTGCCGTGATCAGGAGCTGGGCATTTTCATATTCCGAGATTTCAATGCGAGCGAATTGTCTTTTATCGCGCACATCGCCAATGGATTCAGCTATGGCTTCAATTTTGTCTATTAATACTTGCTGACCTGCGCTTTGAAGTACAAAGTTTGTGCAGCCTGCCTTTATCAAGTCTGTGATAGTCTCCTGAGTTGGCTTGAGCATTATTATAACGGGAGTAACCGAGCGTATTTGGCTATCTTGCCTCATAAAAATCAGAAACTCCATAAGAGCTTTATCTTCTGGAGCGAAGGAGCATAAGAATATTGGGTATTCCCCAGATGCCAAAGCGAGTGTTATGTAAGATACGGATTCGACGGCTTTTGGCACAAACTTTTGATACATGAGTATGCGTATGAGTCTTTCGCTCTCTACCGTATCATTTGAGTAAACGAGAATTTTAGATCCTATTGGCATAGCTATATCACTTTTGGGATTGCAAAGTGGTGATTTTCTTCGTGGGGGGCGTTCATAAAGGCTTGCTGGTAGGAGAAGCCTTGTTCCGGGACATCATTTCTTAGAGAGGAGGCTGCATCTGCAACCATAGGTTCAACATTTTTCAAATCCAACTCTTTTAAATTTTCCATAAGTTTAAGCAAGCCTTGCAGCCTGTCTTTGGCCTGCGCAGCTTCTGCTTCTGAAAGAGTTAGCCTGGAAAGTTTCGCCAGTTTCTCTATATCGATTTGAGTCATGGGAATAATGTAGAAAAAAGTCTGAATCAGGATTAGAACCAAATATGCACCGCAATCCCCGCCGCTAGCAAGCCGCCTCCTACTACCAGCCCGATGTTCCGCATTTGCTTAGCGTCATTGGCTTTTTGCAATGCTTTTTTGTCATTGCTTGGCATTTTTTTGTAGTCGTCGTAGAGCGAGTTCGAGTTTATGTGCTGATAGATTCCGAATCCAAGAGCGGCGGCTCCGATGAGGTCGAGGCTCAGAGCGATGTAGAATGGCGTTTTGGACTTCTTGTCTAATTGAGAATTGAGAGTTGAGAATTGAGAATTGTCGCTTAGCTTCTGTTCTT
>WQSA01000025.1 GCA_009788135.1 Candidatus Fibrimonadales bacterium | reverse complement strand
GGCTGGAGGCTATGGGTATTAAAAAGAAATAGGTTCTGTGGCGGGCACCCCCATTTGTCGGGGTACCCGCCGATAGCCCACAAAAATGCGGATGGTACAAAAAATAGCGTGTCACATTCAAAAAAAATGAGGAAAGAAAAATGGAAGAAAAGGAAAATGGAATTTTTAACTCGGAAGCGAATGCTTTGCATAATGTAAAAGGCGAGTTGAAGGACAAGGAATACTATGATGTAAAAAACGCTGAAGTTAAATACATAGACAAAGCTATTGATTTGCAGTTGAAGCAAGGCAAGCTTGTTTACAAAACAGAGAGCGATAATGCGCTCCAGAATCTTTTTGAGATTTTACAGAGATTCCTTAGAGTATTTACGGAAGTGGTTCCATTTGAAGCTCTCGGAAAAGATATTGAGGAAAGCCAGCAAATACACATTGCAGCGGTTGAAAAATACAAGCGAGAAGTGATAAAGGCTTTGGACGCTTCCGCGCAAAATGAGGATGCTGCAGATGCCTAACACTTGCAGCAGAAAGGGATGCGACAAAGAAGTTCATGCCGGCGGACTTTGCCAGGCCTGCTATAGGCGCGAACTGAGGCGAAAGGATAAGGAAAGTGCGAAGGCTCAATTAGCGTCTTATTTGGAATATAAATTCAAGCAAAGCGATAATATAGGAATTGAAATTGGCGGCGAATATGCTCGCCTAGCTATTAAACTCAAAGACATGCTGCTTGAAAATAATATTCTGAAGGCTCAAACTTGGATAGAAGAAAATATAACCCTTCCTGTTGGGCATGGATACAAGGAACAGCGGAAAATGAACTTCGAGATATTCCCGCACGTGAAGTTCATATTGGAGCTGCTGGACAATCCGGCATGCAAGCGCATAGTCTTATGCTGGGCGGCCCAATCGGGCAAATCGGACCTTATGGCATGCCTGGCGGCTTATCTGACGGGCTATATGAATCGCAGAGGGATTTACGTGCTTCCAACCGCAAAGATGTTCGACAAGGTAAGGGACACGCGCCTATATCCTCTCTTGGACGCTTCCAGGGAAAAGGTGGGGTTTGACAAGATTGAGAACAAGAATATCATCCGTTTTGCAAACGGCAATTTTTTCTCCCTCGCTTTGGCAAGCTCGCCTAGCACCCTTGCCGAGCAAACAGGCACCAGCTACGTGATGGTTGACGAACATGACGAATTCAAGCAGGAAGGCAAAGGACACAATCCGATTGACTTATCCGAAAAGCGAATGCAGACAAGCCCGCGAAGGCTCACTATTATAGGATGCACTCCGAAAAGCACCGAAACTGGATATACATATTACTATTACAACCGAACCAAAAGGTTCATGGAAGAAATCCAGTGCCCTCTATGCGATGGCTGGTTCGTTCCGGATTTTTACAGTCATTTCAAATGGCCGCAGGACATGGATTACAACATGATAGAGATGAACAATTCAGCCTGGGTTGAATGCCCTCAATGCCAGGGCAAAATAACGGATAGCATGCATTATTTCATTGTGACCAAAAGGAAACGCTGGAAGGACATGGATCCTTACCTGACCGTTGCGGAATGCGGTTTTCGAGAACCTATTTTCCTGACTCCAAACAAGAACTGGAGCTCGACGGCGGCCGCATATCTGAAAAGCCTTGACGATCCGTTTGCGGAGGCTGATTTCAACAACTCCTGGCTCGCAAAGCCAAAGGAAGACGAAAAGGCAAGCCGCAGCTACGACATGGATTTCTCAAGGATGAAAGGGAACTATCTTTGCGCCCGCAATGAGATACCGGAAGGCGTTTACCGTTTGACAGGCGGCGTGGATGTTGGAGACAAGGAGATTTGGTTTATATTGCTTGGCTGGGGCGATGACGGCCGCAATTTCTTAATCAGAGCGGAAAATATACCTAGAAATCCAGGAACCGAAGGGCTTGAAGACGCTATGCTCGCAGCAACGGAAATGTGCAACCCGCTTAATTACAAAATGAAAGGAACTGTTGCCCTTAAGTTCTCTGGAGGCTTGGTTGACTCCGGCGATGGAGGTGATTCCGAGGCTGTATATGAATTTTGCAGAAACCATCCCGAATGGAAGCCTTCCAAAGGAATGTCCAAGGACGGCCCGCTTCATGAGATCGGCAGGGCAGATCCGGACAATAAACATAGAGGCAGATACAAAGGCTTAACTTTGTATATCATAAACACCAACTCAATGCAAAGTATAATCCGCAGCCAATTCCAGAACGCCCCCGGCTCCAAGCAAGCTTTCCAGTTTCCGGAAGACGCTCCGGAAATTATTTTCGATCATATCAGGAACCAGCGGCAATACGAATTCGCTAGAAAGGGCAAAAACTCCGAATGGAGATGGGGGAAAATAGGAGAAAGGCCGGATCATTTCATGGATGCTCTTTTGGAGGCAAAGTTCGCCGGTTCGATCATGGGCCTCCACAAAATGAAATTCGAGGCCTCGGCGCCAAAACCGCAGCAGCCGGCAAACAGGGGATTTGTGGAAATAGGAAATATTTATGGAAGGTAGGAATTTCAGCGAAATGGAAGATGCGGAAAGAAGCTTCTTAGGCTGCATAATGCAAACCTCAAGATATATTTACTCCGTTATGAATCAGATTAGCGTTTCTGATTTTATCCTTGAAAAACATCGCAAAATATATGCGGCAATGCTTGACTTCGCATCGCAGGGAATTGATTTCGATGTATTCAAGCTGGAATCTTATTTCTATGGAAGAAATGAGGCTTATGTTTGCGAAAGGCAGTTGCTTTTTGAAATTAAGGAAAATTCTCCGGCGATTGGCCTCGACTTTTATGCCAAGCAAATAAAAGTCAATACGAAATTAAGAAAAATGTATGATTTTTTAAACGGCTCTCTAAACGCAATAAATGATAAGAAGGGAGATGCTGGATTAATCCTCGAAGAAATTGACAAAAATTACAACTTGCTTGGAGGCCAAATAAATGAGGAGGGCCCAGCTCATATATCAAAAGTTATTCATGATTACAAAAAAGAATGGGAAGCTGGAATTGTGTCCGATGCAATTCCTACAGGTTTCGTCAATTTGGATTACTATATCACCGGAATGAAGCCTGGGCAAATGATAACGATTGCCGCTCCCACATCGCAGGGAAAAACCGCCTTCGCTTTGAATATAACTGTAAATGCTGCGGAGCAAGGCAAAAGGGTTGCGTTCTTTACCATGGAGATGAAAGCCAAAGAATTGCTGCAAAGGCTTGTGTGCGCAAAAGCAGCGGTCAACTCAAAGCTTCTTGATAATATACCTCTTTTGTCCAATGAAGAAGCGGCTGCCGTATCAAATGCCCTTAACAAATTGAACGATTTGAATATTTACTTTGACGACAATGGAAGTTTGGATGCAGACAAAGTAAGAGCGAGGTGTCAGCAAATGAAGATGGAAAAAGGCGGCCTTGATCTTGTCATAATTGATTATTTGCAATTGATGCAAGCCGGCGATGCAGAAAATCGGACGGTGGCCGTTACTAATATAAGCAATAAAATAAAACAGATGGCTATCAGCCTAAACGTTCCGGTTCTTTGCCTGTCTCAATTGAATAGAGACATGTACAAGAACAAAGAAGAGCCGGAGCTGTATCATTTAAGAGACAGCGGAAGCATAGAGCAGGATTCCGATATAGTTGTATTTTTATTTGTAAAGAAGAATGATCCTAATAACAAGGTAACGTTGAAAATCGCAAAAAATAGAGGCGGTCAAAAGGGATATCTCTCCCATGAATTCATAGGCGAAAATTATCTATTCAGGGACTGGACTGTCAGCCGCCAGCCGGATGCGCAGGGCTATTTACCGCCTTAGCAAAAAAAAAAAGTTTAAAATAAAGTGAAACAAGAGTGAATGAAAACGCCGCTTTCTTTCACTTTGCCAAACTATTTTCAAAACACCTCTTCTTTTTCCGAAATAAAAAGTTAAATTTGTTACTATGGCGGATGAAGTAGTAAAAATTTCTGGATCGTATCGGCAAATCGAAGCTAAGATACAGAGGATACTATTAGGAAGACAAGATGATACTTCTTTTTTTGTTGTAGAAATTGAAGACAAATCTGGAATAAGAAAAAGATATTCCGGATTGACTGACATAATGAATTTTCTGAAAGAACTTAGAACTGTCTTGATTCCCATTGAAGATGCTGAAAATAGCAAGGGCTCCTACGGCTTTGTCAATATTTTTGGAGGGAATAGGTACTAATGACAAATGTTATTTACGAAGCTTCCGGTAATTTATTCGGCACTCAGAATGTAGTTGATGGCCGCAAAGACGAAAACGAACTGCTTGCCAGATCCAACAACTGGATCAAGATGGTTAGCCGTGGCAAAAATTTTGTACGCAATATTTTCATAGCGACGGCCCTTAAAACGACATTTGAAAGCTATTGCGGATGCCTTACTCCTGTTGAAGGCAGCGAGGAATCCAGAGCGGCATTCAACGAATGGGCCAAGCATGCAGGGCTTGAATCCGGCGAAAGCCTGGCCGAACTGACGGCGCAGCTTGTTGGGGTGATGACATGGGGCGATTGCCTCGTGGTTCTCGGAGCCGATCCTTACGCCGCTCCGGGAACCATTACCGCCCGCCTGAAACTGATTGATCCGCTTCGAGTTGAAACACCGCCGAAGTACAAAGAGGGAAAGTTTATAGGCGGCAAAAGAGTCGTACTTGGAGTGGTTTTGGACAAGCATGATATTGAGATAGGATATTTTGTCCGCAAAGCCGGAACGGATGGCAAAGACGAAGATTTTGATTTTTTGCCGCGCTATGACAAAAACGGCCGCTTCTTTTCCATGCTCGTGCGTGCGCCAGGCTCAAGGTTTCCCGGTCAAGTTCGCAGCTTTCCTATGCTTTCCGGTTCGATGAATGTGACGGATGTCCTCAATCAGCTTGTGGATAGTGCGGCAATAGAAGGTAAATCTAAAAGCAATATGTCCGTTATGCTTGCGAGCGAAACGCCGCCAGAAAGCGGCAAAGAATGGACTGATAAAGAAAAGGGGGCAGCGCCTAAATTGAATTTGAGCAATCCGAAGCCTGGAGCTATTTTAACATTGCCTCCAGGCACGAAGCCGTATATCATAACCAATACCGGCAATCTTAATTTAGTTGAGCAAATAAGACAGCAGCTTAAACTTATTGCCGGTGGCCTCGGAATTCCTTACGCTGCATTCATGAGCGATTTTGAGAAAATGAATTTTTCTAGCTCTAAAATGGCTCTGAATAAATTATTTAAAATTGTTGATTTATGGAATTATGGTCCTATTCAGCGTTTATTCGGAGAGTTATTTTATTGGGTTTGCTATGAGCATTATTTGATCAATGGAATTTTGCCTAAAAAAGAAAATCTTGTTTGCGACTGGATAGGACCGACACCGCCCGATCCCGATCCGCTTAAATCCGCAAATGCCGAACGTGTGCGGCTTGCAAGCGGAACGCTTAACCCTTCCGATGCGGTTGCGGCTTACTCCGGTACTGATTACGCCGCTCACTGCAAACAGCGAAAAAAAGACGAAGAGACTCAAATTAGAGAATACGGCGCTCCATTTGGATTAGATTTTAAAAATTCGGATTCGTCCACACCGGATGATGACGATGATGATGCGGAGGATGAAGAATGAAGTTTAGCGAAGTATATTTTGGCGGCTATGTCTATCCGAGAAGCATGGACGAACTGGAATGGGAGCTTCAGAATGCAGCGCAATCGGATAGCGATGCGATAATACTGCTCATGCGTTCCCCGGGCGGCTATACATACAAAGTTCCCGAAATCGGAAGGCTCATAGAAAAAATTGAAAAGCCCGTTATAGCATATACTGACACTTTTGCGTTTAGCGCAGCTTACTGGCTCATTGCGGCCTGCGATGCAATCTATGCCGCTCCTAGCGCTGAAGTTGGCTCCGTTGGCGTGTACGCCGAAACATTCGATTATCAGAAATATTTTGATGACAAATACATAGATCACAAAGTGCTTCGCAGTGGCGATCGCAAAGCCCGCACGCTTGACGGCCAAATGGATGAACAGGAAATTAAGGAAATCCAAGCGAGCGTTGATAAAATACACGCTCAATTTATTGAGCACGTGCAAAGGCATAGAAATATAAACAAAGATTTTTTGCAAGGCCAAACTTACGATAGTGCCGAAGCTCTCGAAAAAGGCTTCATTGATGGCCTTGCCGATAGCCTCAACGATCTTGAGAATTTCATTTCTTCACAAACACTTAACCAAGGAGGAACCATGAAGAATATATTTAGCTTCTTTAACCCTAAGTCGCCTAAGCTTTTAGCGACTGAAGGAGCACCGGAAGCGGAAGCACAAGTTGGAGGCATGCAAGTTTCCACATCTGCGCAGCCTGCGCAACCAGCCACCCAGCCAAATCTCACGGCTAAAATAACGAAAGTTGTTTATGCTGGACAAGAAAAGCTTGCTATGGAGCTTTTGGCAAGCGGCAAGAGCGAAGTGGAGATTTTGGAGGCGTTGTACGACGATCTCAAAAATCGCAAAGCCGCCGAGCCGGTTGTTGCTGCACCGACCAAAGATGAATTGGCGGCGCAAGTTTTGAAGGAGCTTCGCGAAGGCACTCCGAGCGCGCCTAACACAAACGAGCAAACCGAGCCTAATGTGTACGAGCAATACAAGGCTATTGAAAATCCGACCGAAAGACAAGCTTTCCTTAAAAAGCATCAGGCGGAAATAGAAAGACTTTCAACTCAATCCAAAAAGGAGGACCAATCATGCCAACTACATTCTTAGGTGGCGATCTCAAACTGGCCGCAGATTTAGCAGTCGCTAATCCTGATGAAATTCTGCTTGCCACAAAATCTTTTTCCCTCGGCGTTGAAACCGAAGGGATGGAAGAGGGCGATTCAACGCAGGTATTTGTTGCTGGATCCGTACCGAAAGCGAAAGCTTTCGATCGCAAAGACAACAATTACATGACGGACAACGGCGGCGAGCATGCTTGGAAAACGCATACTCTTGACTATCACGCCAAGTCAAGCTTTGTTATTGCCAGAAAATTTTTCAACAAGCTTACGCCTCAAAAAATGGCTGCTTTGCTCAAAAGGCATGTAACTGCCGTTGTTTCAAAGATTGTTGATGATTCGTTTGCGAAAATTACCACATTAGCTTTCCCAAATTTTTTTAATGCAGGTCCTGCATTAAATTTTGACGAAGGGGCAGTCAATGAAATTGAAACTGAGTTGGCCAAGCTGATAGGTTCCAATTCAGAAAGAAACTTGATTCTCAACATGGATCATTTCTCAGGCTTGAGAAAAAATCTTGTCAACATCCCGCCCGCTCCAACAAACAACGAAGTTTTGCTTAGCGGCATTATCCCAGGCATAACAGGCTTTGCAAACGTTATTCGCACAACCGCTCTTAAATCAGCAGGCAATGAGAATATAGTTGGTTTTGCGACTAACATGAGCGGCATAGCTTTGTCTGTCGCTGCTGTAAATCATATCCCCGTATTCAAAGACGGCGCAGGCGAGGTGGAGAATACCATTGAAGCAACTACCGGGATACCTCTTACATTCAGCGTGGATTACGACAAGGATACGAGAGATTATGTAGCCACCGTAGAAGCTCTCTATGCTATTTCCGTAATTGACAAAAACGGCATTTTGTGCTTAACCTCAACCGTGGCGGCTTAAATGATTACCGGCGCATTAGTAGGCTTTAAAAAGAGCAAGGATGGCAAAACCGAAGCTGTATTGATTGAAGCAGGCAATAACATCGCCTCTCAGTTGGACAAATTCAAAAAGCTTAACCTTGAGCTTGATAAAGGCCGTTGCGATTTCGATACCGTTTATTTGTTCAAGAATGCGATCAAGCAAGCATACAACAAAGCTGAGCAAATAGCGGCTAGAAAAAAAGCTGAAGAGGCCGCCAAAAAAGCTGCTGCCATAGCAGCCAAGAAAGCGGCTGAAGAGACGGCTAAAAAAGCAAATGAAGCAGCTAAAAAAGCGGCGGAAGATGCGAAAAAAGCCGAAGAAGCGCTTAGCCTTTTCAAGGATAAATAATGCCATTCAAGGGCAACTGGAAAAAGCCGTTTGAGGCAGCAATAAAGGCGGTGGCAGACTCCAAATCTGCCACCCTTAAAGAACTTTCCGTTCAAACGCTCCTGTTTGCCCGTACCGATTCAATCATTTACGGAGCGACCAAAGTCAAGCCAAGTAGAACGGGCGGCACTTACAAGCTTTACCTTGAAACGCCGCAAATGGATAGATATACCAATCCGAAAGGAAAAAACAACAGGCCGCGCCGAATTTTCAACAATGCGAAATTCGTCAACAGAACAGGCAATCTCGCAAAAGCTTTCACTCCTGCAGGCAACTGGAGCGGCGATCATCTTCAGACCAGGGGCGAAGGCGAAGTGAATATAATAGCGAATGAAAAAGAAGCTCTTGCAGTATTCAGATTCACCGGCGAAGCCGAAGGCGCATTGAGGGGCGGCGATGCGAAAAAAGGCCGCAATTCAAAAATAGACATATCGGACAAAGACGGCAATGTAATAGCTACCCAAAACGAACGGGGCCGCCGCCGCGTTATGGAAAATGCGGGAAATAAAGTGAAAAGATTTTTTGCGAAAATAATGAAAAAGAACCTTGACATGAAAACCAGGAGCGTGGCATGAACTTTGAAGATGATGCAATGCTAGAGCTATCGGCCGCCATATTGTCCATAGACGGGCCGTACATAAACATAAGCAATCCGGAAAATCTGTTTGAGCAGGAAATGCCATTGGAAGAGTACGAGAATTTGCCTGATGAAAACTTTCCCATGGTTATAATGTACATAGACGGCGAAGTGCAGGAACTCGTTGCAAACGACCGGTTTGAAATATCCGTCAATGTGGATGTATCGGTTATCTACAAAATAGATCCTGCGAAAGAAAAAAAGCGCGAAGGTTTGCATAGAGGCCGCAAATGCCTGAGGCAATTCGTCAACAGAATTTTGGAAAGGCAAAGATCGGGCAAGGCTCTCGTGCCATTGTATTTAAGCGGCGATGCAAATATAGAAGCGGGCGATCGCTGGTTAATTGACCATAAAGATGAAAAGATATTTAACGGCGTTGCAACCGCCCGATTCACCCTTAGACACATTGAACTTAACAGCGAGGTAAACAATGCTTGAGAACACAGCAACCCAAGACTTTAAAATAGAGCACGCAGTCTGCTTTGAAAAGCAGCTGCAAGCCACCGAAAGCGACATTTACGGAGGCGATGCCGATAACTGGCCAGGCCAAGGCGATAAGCTCCCAACCGAATCAAATGCCGAATTCCAGAAGGGCGCGGAATACTACACCGATGCCGCAATGAACGGAACTCAGTTCAACGGCGGCAAGCGCAAAACCGCCGAGCTTCCAACCGTTGCAAGTCTGGCAGTTAAAGGCTATCTGCAAGGCATAGAGCGCATCCTTTTGGCTGGATTGGGTTACGCATCCGTTGCAGGCCCCTCAGCGGATGCGCAAAAGCCAGGCTTTTGCAAGCATCTTTTCGTCGTGCCTCCTCAGGGAAAGAACCAAAGAGGCTATACAGCGGCGGAAGCGGCAAAAGCTGGCACGGCATACAGTGAAAGCGACATCATAAATACGTACTTATGCGTAAGCCAAAAACTCGGCCCTTACGCCCAGCACGCTCGCAATGTTGCTATAAAGGATTTTGAGATAGCTTGCTCCGCAAAAGCGCCGCTCCAGATAACGACAAGCGGCCCCGCCGAGCGAGTGGACAAAGAGCCAAGCAAGGAAAGCGCAAAGGCTTGGAGCTTTGGCGCCGATTACGACAAATGGTTTCAGCTTTCCGATTTCAAGTGCTTCTTGGCTCCCAAAGGCGAAGCTTTGGAAAAACGCTCCATAACAGAATTTTCGCTCAAGATAAGCCACGGCCTTTCCGATGACAACACTCCCACAGGAACGAGCAACGACGGCCTTTCAAGGGCCGAGCCGCTCCCAAGCGGCAAAAGCACCATAACGCTTGATTTGACCATCTATCTGCACGATAAAAAGCTGTACGAAGACTGGCAAGACAACGAAACTATATTGCAGTGCCATTTGGTTGCAAACCGAGGCTCTTACCAGTTTTCTCTATTTTTGCCCAGGCTCCAGATTACTCAAACTACTCCCAATTTTGACGGAGCCGGTTCTGTGCAAATGACAATGGAAGCCTCTTGGCCACCCGGCGAAGAAGAACTTGCAGAATTAGCGCAATCGTTTGCGACCGAGCGCTATGGCATCGAATGGCCTCAGACTAGCGTTGTGGGTGTTATGGTTGTGAACAAAGAGAATCGCAATCCGATGAGGGGGATGGAATAATGCTGGTGGTTAAAAAGGCAAAACCCGCGATTTACAAATTGAATGAAGTAACTCTCAAATTTCGCCAAAGCAGCGAAGCTGAAGATGCAAGGCTTAGGTTTTTTATTGATCATTGCAATATATATGATAATGACAACGATTTGATAGTGGACTGGCATCTCAACCAAAATACTTATTACGCTGCATGGCTATTGATGGACACTTCGGGCGTTATTGATGATGACGGCAATGCGCTTAATGTACGCAAAAATGATTTGCGAGGCAAGGTTGCTATTATTAAAGCTTTAAAGGAAGCTGATCCTAAATTTTCTCCCTGGTTTGAATCTCACATCGAACCGGCGGAAAAAAAAATTGCGGAAGTGGCTGCTCCTGGAGAACTGGTGGGAGCCGAAACTGTGCAGCCCGTGCAGGGACAATAATGGAGGGTGCTGCGAATGCGATTTGTCCGGGAACTGCCAATGCCTCATGCACGATGCCGCCAAAGCGGCGGATGTGAAAGGCAATCCCAATACCTTTCTGGACGAAGAGCTTTGCACTTTCATAGAGCTAGTGCGGAATACCGCAATAATGTCGCCGTGGGATTCCCGCGGCATTCCCACTTTGCAGGCTCTTGGATGGATGGATGTGCAAACGCCTTACGATGCGAAAACAACGCAAACGCTCGCAATAATGATTTTATCAGCTTATGCCAGGAAAAAATAAAAAATCATCCTCTTTCCGAAAAAATAATGTATATTATGGGTAGAGGTACTGAAAATGTTCGAACTTGTAATATTTGTTGTGGTAGGCGTGTTCCTGTGGAACCTCGACGAATATTTAATCAAAAAGGAAAACAAGGAAATAATACGAAAAATGAAAGAAAAAGGAATAAACGAAGACGCTATATTTATAGCAGAGACCTGGATGAAATAATCCATTACATAAATAACTTGAGGGCATCCAATGGCCCTTGAGTATCATTTGAATATCAAAGACAACGGTACGGCGGTTTTTACCAAAGTTGGCCAGAAAGTCAATGCATTGCATCAGAATTTAACTCTTACAGAGCAGACTCTCAATGTATTCAACAAAGGCTTGACCAAAACAGGAGCCGCGTTTGCAGGCTGGGCCAGCATAGGAATGGCCAAAGGCACTGCCATGCTCAAAGATCTTGCCAAAGAAATGGTGAACTCCTACGATTCCGCCGTTAAATTGTCTGGTGGCATAGGCGTTTCCGCTGATAGCATCATAGGGCTTAGATATGCGGCTGAGCAAAGCAGCGTTGGAGCGGAGGCTATGGACAAAAACATGGCCAAGCTATCCAAAGCCATAACCAATGCAGCGGAGGGAAGCAAGCAGGCATCGGACACTTTTGCGAAAATGGGAATCTCCGTAAAAAACACGGACGGCTCAATAAAAAATTCCGAGCAGGTTCTTTACGAAATGGCAGACGCATTCCAGAAGCTCCCGGCAGGATCGCAGAGAGCGACTCTTGCTGTAGAGATGTTTGGCAAGGCTGGCGTTCCTATGGTGCAGATGCTCAAAGACGGATCGGCTGGGCTTAAAGAGATGGCAAGCGAAGGCACTGCCGCCGCCGGAAACATAGAAAGCATTTCCAAATCAATGACCGACTTCAATACCGCAACCACTCGCTCAAAAGCTGCCATGATGGGGTTGATGGCTTCGCTTTCCGATTCGTCGACATTCAGCTTTGCGATCAGCTCTTTGGATACTATTTCCAAAAAAATGATGGAAATCACAAAAGCAAGCAAAGAGGCTGCAGGTCAGGAACGGGAAGATTTTAAAGATACGCTTCAACGAAATGCTTACATGGAAATATCTTTGGATAAGCAAAAAGACGCCGGAACCATGACCAAAGAAATATATAAAGAAAGACTCGAAGCCTTGAATAAGGAAAATATAGCTATTCAAATGAAAAATAAATTGACAAGCGATGAAATCGAACTTGCACAAGCGAAAGGGGAGCTTGAATATCTCAATGACAAACAACAGATGCACGGATTGGATTCATTTGAGGCCATGCGTGTAAAAGATCACAAAGAAACTATTGCAAGAATAGCAAATAGGCAAAAAGCCATAACAGACGAAAAAGCTGCAAACGCCGCCGCTCTTGCTGATTTCGACAAAAACCAAAATGCAAAAAACGAATCCGAAAAACGCTCTTTGAAGCTTTTTGAAGAAGCCATGAGGAAAAAAGAAGCTGCTATTAAAAGCCTTGCAGACTTTGACGAAAAGGCAAGGATGGCAAGTCTTGAAGGCGAAGATTTGCTGGCTGCCAAATATGAATTGCAGTTAGAGCAATTGAACGAGCTGCACGCAACCGCCGAAACATCGGAAGCGGATCATGTCAACAGGCTTTTGGGTTTGCACACGCAGTACGAAAACGATTTGCGGAAAATGCAAAAAGAGACGGCCGACAAACGGGAAGAGAATATAAAAAAGCTCGCAGACTTTGACGAAAGAATGCGAATTGCAGGCCTTGAAGGCGAAGCGCAGAAAATAGCGCAATTGGAATACAATCATCAAAGGCAGCTCGAAGAAGCGAATAGCCTGCTTGAAGCAAGGATTGCAGAAAATGAAAATGACATTGTTCTTAGGGAAGAGCACAACGCCCGCATAAAAGAAATGGAAGCGCAGCTGGCAAAAGAGACGGGTGACATAAAAAAAGATTACAGCGACAAAGAAAAGAAGCGCCTTGAAGAAGAGCGCGATATACGATTAAACGCAATGTCATCAACCATGAACGCCCTGCAGCAAGTTGGCCAGGCTCACTCAGATTTTGCCGCTCTTTACAAAGCGAGCGCTATAGGCGAAGCTACCATAAACGCATATCAAAGCATACTTAAAACAATGTCCAGCGTACCATTTCCTTTTAATGTCCCACTAGCCGCCGCTCAAGGAGCAGCAGCAGCAGTGCAGGTATCCAATATAGCATCTACCAAAATGTTCGCCGGCGGCATGATACCTGGAAGAAACACTCTTATAATGGCAAATGAAGAAGGGCCGGAAGCGTTGCTCAACACCAGGGCGGTTAGAGAGGTAGGCGGCCCAGCAGGCGTGAACGCGCTCAATCGCGGGCATACATACAACAGCACGGTCAACAACAGCAGGACAAGCGATACCAGCATAACAATCAACGCTCCCATAATGACGCAGCAGGCATGGAGGAATGAAATAGAACCTGTCATGAAGAGAGCGAATCGGAGGCGGTAATATGGCATTAGGCGTTTTGCGCGTTACTTTGAAGATTGAAGATTGTGAGCTGCTAATCCCGTCTCTTCCATATCCTATGTATCCCTGGCCGGAGCGGCTTAATTATATAGCTATAGATTCGGCGTCCGGGAAAAGGCATATTTTTAATTACGGTCCCACAAGAGTAAATGCTTCTATAATTTGGAAATCTGTTAATTACGATTTGGTTAAAAGATATGAAGATTTTATATTAAATAAAATTAAATTCGGACTTCATCCGTTTAAAATAATTTGTCCCGAATATCTTCCATTGGGATTAGGCAAAGGCGTTGACATTCCAAACGCTTATTTTTCCGGTTCTTCGGATTTGAGAGATATAATTTCTCTAAGGGGCGATGCTGGATTGTATTATGATATAGAGCTTCCATATATGTTTGTAAGGAGTAATTAAATGTACGGCGTAGAGATTAGACACAATTCTTATTATTCCAATCCTCCTAAATTTCCTTGGCTGGATCATATAGGCAATCCTATTAATAAATTAACCTTTGATAAAGATAATTATGAATTTCCCGGACATTATCCAGTACAATCATTTGGGTCGCTTTACCGTAATATAGACGATTTTCGCAACAGCCCTTTACAGAGCCTCTCAGATTGGGAAATTACATTACCATCTATTTACAGCTCAAAAGACGGAATGTTCAAAACGATGGATTTATTTTACTGGCTTGAAGCAATCAATGAAGGTAAAGAATCTGGCGAAGAATTTAACTTAATTGGCTGCGAAGCAATTTTATTCGATAGCGAAAATCATGATATTTATAGAGGTACTGTTATTTCAATAAAAAGCGAAACCGGAAAAACCTCCATAAGCATCAGAGAAAACATCGACTCTCCAGAAATCAAGAAGAGCGATTTCCCTCTTGTTTTAGGGAATGCTGAAGCGCGTTACTGGCCAATCAAAATTGAAAAGAATGAAACTACCATGGATATTATAGTTATTTCCGAAAGGCAACTTGAACGATTTGACGGTTTTTTTATATGGCTTGAGGATGCGAGTAGATTTCATCCAGTCGTTTTTAAAGACGAACGAAATCTTTTCTATTCTGAAGGGCACAAAACCGCTTTTCTCTTGAATGATTCCATAACTTGGACATTAGAAAGGGCAATTTACGAGGGGCAGCCATTTAAGATTAATTTTGATCTTCCATACAGCAACGATAAAGTTAAAATTTTCCGCCCTGATTTTAACAAAGAATCTCCAGATAATTATATGGTGGGTACAGATGAAAATGCAGAATTCATTCAGGCATGGTCCAGCAGGGGAGCGGATATAGTAGACGGTTCTTCTGGTTGGATTTATCTTCTTGGAAGAGATTTGCCAGATAGACAGAAGTTGCATAAAGCTGGCGCAACAATCCGAAAAATAGATAATTTGAAATCTAGCGAAATTAAAATGAACTTTGATGAAGCTCCTATATCGCTTACCGTAAAAAGCACAGCGTCATCAGTGTCAACCCCTCCATTTACGAGCGGAAATCCCTCTTTTTTTTTAGAAGCAAGCAAGCAGCATAATAGAGAAAATTTAATTGAATGGAATGATTACCCGTCAATTGATACGACAACTTACGCTTCTTCATATGCAACTACCGTTACTTTTAATTTTTCCCTCCATAACTTACCAAGCTCAACTAGAGTAACCGCTTTAAGCGTTAAAATACTTGCAAAAACAACTGACCAGATCTTTGGACGGTTTAAAGTCGGAAATGCGAGTACTAATGAAAATGTTATGATCTTCAATAAGAGTTGGAAAACCATAGATATTCCCATCGCAGAACCGATAGAATATTCTGCTTTGAAAAAAATAGAATTTGAACTTACAAGCCGCAACGATCCTAGCTTTCCTAGAACCGGAACGATAACATTAGGAGCTCTATATATTGACTTTGAAGTCATAATGCCATTCGATGAAATTAAATTATATGCAAGCGGGAAAATCGAAAGCTTGTCCGATTCTGATTCCGGAAAACCTGTAATTGATTCCATCAATGGATTGTTGAAAGCTTCAAGCGTATTGAATTACTCAGTTCAAGGCATAGGAAATCTGAATGAAACTAGATACGGATCAATAATAAGCAACGAGGCAGTTTTGTTTAGAGATAAACTGCGTAGCTTAGCGAGCGAATCTGCCACTTTGGTTAAGCACTCTCCTAACGCAAAAAAATATCTTGTTAAATCCATCTCAAGACAATTTGATTTTCAACCCAAATTAATTCCCTTGGATGCAATTATGCTTGAAAACAATATGTACAATTTCACAATGGAAAGTGCTTACAGAAATGATATATTGAATGGCATATTAATATCATGGGGAAAAAATTTTGAAACAGGCGAATATGAACATACTCTTACAATAGATTTTCCGAATGTTTATAGAGACGGCGAACCATGGGATATGCAAAACAGCATATTGGGCGCCAAGTGGAATGCGGTAAAAGAACAGCTTGAAAAAAATAAAGCTGACAATATTGGCATTATAAAAAGCATAGACTCTGAATGGATTATAGATTGGGAAGGCGCTGAGATTATGGCGTACAACTATTTATGCTGGAACTGTTCTCCATTGCGTAAAGCTCAGATTAATTGCATCACTCCGCTTTATCGCGCGCTGAATCTTGATATAGGCGATTACGTGCATATTGATTTACCTGGCTATCCTCCAAAATTCGTTCAAACAGCTTGGATCATTACCGGCGCAAATGATGATTTGGATAAAATAATAACCAACCTCGAATTGCTCGAAGTTTGGAATATGCCTGTAATTTCTCCTGATAGATATATACTCAAGGAAGACGGCGGAAATATACTGACGGAAGCGAGTGAAAAAATAAAGCTGGAAAGCATAAATGTCTGAGAGCAAACCAATTTCCCAATTTTCTCATTACCGAGGCGGCTTTAACCAAGCAGTTGAAGATAACGCCATGTTTCCTTTGGCGATCGGAGAAACATCGAATGCAAAAATAGGAGCTAGGGAAATATCCATTTATGTGAATCAATTGGTCTTAGCTGCTTTATCTGGCAAAGCCGATTTGGAAGATTTGGAGAGATTAGAGGAAAATTTAGAGCAGGAAATAACTCGCTCCACGCAAAAAGATGCCGAGCACGACCGGGCGATAGCAGAATTAGAATCGGAAGTTCAAAGGCTAGACGACGTCAACGAAGAACAGCAAAACCAGATCACGACATTGCAAACGCAGAACTGGCTTGTCATAAGCGATACGCCCATAGCCAACGCGGCAGACGCTCAAAACGCTTGGGTTTACAACACCAACGCGCAGCCGAGAGAAGCGGTTGGAGTGCTTGACAATAGCAACTATCCAAACACTGCAACGCTTTGGAAATTTGGAATTTCAAAAGGCGTCGAGACTTGGATAGCATGCGGAGCGGGGCAATTCCCCGATAGCGTTGTTGACATTTCGCAGCCGGACGGCGAAAATACCGCCAAGCTGCTGATAAAATACTACAACGGAACGACGCAGACTATCACAATAGACAGGATTGCCCGCGACGGCAACGGCAATGTGATTGCGAATACCTATGCAACGAAAACAGAGCTGAACGGCAAGCAAAACTCCAGCATCTCGCTTGTCGAAGGCTCAGGCGCAATCGATGAAGCGTCGGCGCAAACGAACCAGCCAATCACCGGACTGCTTCAGAAGCTGTGGAACGCGCTTAAATTCCTGTACACTCTTTGCAACAATCAGACTCAAGGCGGCTTGGGTAGATTCCTCGGCTATTACGCCGGCCCGGGCAACATGCCGTACCCCGGATGGTCATCGGAAGCGAACGTGGCCAGCAGTTTGGCAGGCCAGAGCGCATTTGCCGATACCTACGCCAAGAAAACGGAACTTCCCGCGCCCTACGCAAGCAATCCCGCGGCATTGGGAAC
>WQSA01000024.1 GCA_009788135.1 Candidatus Fibrimonadales bacterium | reverse complement strand
CAGGAAAACTTCTGGATGCCCGTGGACTTGTATGTTGGCGGAGCGGAACACGCCGTTTTGCATTTGCTCTACAGCCGCTTTTGGCACAAGGTTCTTTTCGATTTGGGTTTTGTTTCCACAGACGAACCCTTTCAAAAACTGTTCAATCAAGGCATGATCCTGGCCTTTGCCTACGAAACCGCAGCGGGCGCAAAAGTGCCCAGCGACGAAGTAGAAGAAAAAGACGGCAAATTTTACCGCAAAGGCTCTGACGAAGAACTAAAACAGATCATAGCCAAAATGAGCAAAAGCCTTAAAAACGTTGTAAACCCAGACGACGTGGTAAACCAGTACGGAGCGGATTCTCTTCGCCTTTACGAAATGTTTATGGGACCGCTGGATGCAGTCAAGCCCTGGCAGCCTCAAGGCATAGAGGGAATGTACCGCTTTCTGGGCCGTGCAATGCGTTCCATAGCCGGAGACGAAGGCACGCCCGAATATACCGATTCTGCCCCGCCAGAGGAGCTGACTCGCTTAATGCACCAGAGCATTCTCAAGGTTAGCGATGATATTGAAAATATGCGCTTTAACACGGCCATAAGCCAACTGATGGTTTTCAACAACGAATTGATAAAGCAATCCGTGCGCTACCGCGAGCCTTGCGAGGTTTTTGCAAAGCTTTTGTACCCATTCGCTCCGCATCTTTGCGAGGAATTNTGGCAAATTCTTGGCCACAGCGGAGGCTTGACNAAAGCGGCATGGCCCAAAGGCAATGCNGAGCTTGCGGCTGAAGACTCGGTTGAGATTGTTTTCCAGGTGAACGGCAAAGTGCGAGCCAGAGCGAAGCTTTCCAAGAGTCTGGGCAAGGATGAACTTGAGAAAATCGCTATGGAGAACGAAGCTATTAAGGCAAATCTTGCCGGCAAGAAAATTGCCAAAGTGATTGCCGTGCAAGGAAAGCTGGTTAATTTCTATATTCAATAAATATGATTCTAAGCGCTATGGCTATCATTTTTATACTTGGCTATGTTGTGATAGCTTTAGAGCATCCTCTTAAAATAAATAAATCTGCAACCGCCCTGCTTTTGGGCACAACGCTTTGGCTTATATGGTTCAAATATCAGGCTTCTCCTGCCGGAGAGGCGCTGGCCACGCACCATTTGTTCGAGACTTTTGGCGACTTGGCTCAAATAGTATTCTTTTTGATGGCGGCCATGACCATAGTGGCCATAATAGAAACCAACGATGGCTTTTCAATAATAACCTCTCGCATAAAAACCACCGATGCAAGGTCTTTGATGTGGATTATCTCGTCAATTTCCTTCTGTTTGAGCGCAGTTCTTGATAATTTAACCACAGCAATAGTTATGATGACCTTGTGCCGCAAACTTGTGAGCAATACAAAGGAAAGGCTATTTTTTGCGGGGTTGATAATAATTGCGGCAAATGTTGGCGGGGCATGGAGCCCTATTGGAGATGTGACAACAACCATGCTTTGGATGGGAGGGCAAATTTCCGCTTTGGGCATTATCAAAGCCGCATTTTTGCCGAGCCTGGCTTGCAATTTGGTGCCGCTGATAATTTTGAGTTTTGTTATTAAAGGAAAAATTAAGCCGGAGATAGAACCGGAAATTGTGGAAGCCAACAAACCCACCAATTTTGAGAAAAATTTGCTTTTTTTCGCTGGGATTTGCGGTTTTTTAATGGTGCCTGTGGTTAAAACATTTTTCCATGTTCCACCGTATTTGGCAGTGCTTTTTGTGCTTGGAATTTTGTGGTTTCTTGTTGAATTTTTAAGACGCAGGCATCCGCATCAGAATGTTCCAAGATTGAATCTTTATCATATTTTGAAAAAAGTTGATTTGGCAAGCATTTTGTTTTTCGCCGGAATTCTGCTTGCCGTCGGCTGTTTGAGCGCAACGGGCCAGCTTGGAGCTATGGCAACATTTCTCAGCGACCATATAAGCGATACTTATCTGATAACCATTGCCATTGGCATTTTTAGCGCAATTGTTGACAACGTTCCGCTTGTGGGAGCGATAATGAAAATGTATCCCATAGAAGCGACTTCGGAGATTTTCAGGCAAGACGGCCTGTTTTGGGGATTTGCCTCTTATTGCGCAGGCACAGGCGGGAACCTTCTGGTCATAGGTTCTGCAGCAGGAATTGCAGCTATGGGCATAGACAAAAACCTCACTTTTGGCTGGTATTTCAAAAGAATAACCCCGCTGGCTTTCTTTGGCTACGTGTCCGGAGCAATAGTCTTTTTGCTCATCAACGGAACTTTTTAAGAAAGTTTTGCAATCCCAGACGCTCTAAAAATTTCTTTTTTGCATGAGTCCAGAAGTATTTCTTTTGAACCAAATAAAAGACATTCCTTTTTAGCACGGGTTATCGCAGTATATAGCAATTCTTTTGTTAAAAAAGCCTCTTTTTCCATTTTTTCGTTAGGATAAACAACGGCAACGCAATCATATTCGGAACCCTGAGATTTGTGAATTGTTATTGCATAAGCAAGTTCATGACGGGGCAGAGTTAAAACCGGAAATGTTTCTGCTCCAAAATATGCCAAATCCTTGTCTTTTACCCCTACATCTCCATTAAAGAGATTTAAATGATAATTATTTTCCGTAATCATGATTGGAAAGTATTTTGCATTTCTTTTTTTTGCCAGATTATGGAATTTTCTGTTAATTTGCTCCGTTCCGTTTTGCCCTACTTTTGTAGCGCACAGAATTTGAAATGTTTTCAAAAAATCCAAAGCTTCTTCCTTGTTTTTTGCAGAAAATAATTTTTCATATCTGCTGAATAACTCGCTTTCCAATTTATCGCTTTCATAATGGCGAACATCTTCATTGTTAAAATTTTCTATTGATTCTTCCAAAATTTGTTTGCTCAAAGCATTAATGCCGTTATCGGATCTGTAATTTTTTGTAAGCTTCCTGTAAATATTTTCATCATCTTTAAGCTTCTCGCAAATATCCGCAAAAACAGAACCTGCCTCAACGGAAGCCAATTGATTTTTATCGCCAAGCAAATATAAATCGCAACCATCCGGAATTGCATCCAGCAATTTTGACATCATTGGCAAATCTATCATTGAGCATTCATCTATGGCTACAATATCCGCGTCAAGCTGATTTTCTTTTGCATGCTCAAAACTTACAGACAAATATTTATAGCCAAGCAAACGATGCAAAGTTTTTGCCTCCAATCTTATACCCTGTCCGTCTAAACTTTCTTTCATTCTAAGAGCCGCTTTTCCCGTTGGAGCAGCTAAAAGAATTTTCTTATTTAATCTGTTTTTTAAAATATTAGCCAAACTTGTTGTTTTGCCCGTTCCAGGACCGCCTGTTATTATGCGAAGATTTAATTTTTCAATTCTTTCCAATATATTCTTCTGATAAACAAAATATCTTTGAATGTATAGATTATTTTCGTGAAAAATTAAAGGACGAATTTCGCTGCTTTTGCCAACTGCTGGAGAATTATTTAAGCGATCTTCGCTAAATGGAATGCATATACTGCCCTGCCATAATCTTTGCAAAAGCAGTTTTGCAGCGTTGTAAAGCGCAGAATCTTTTTCCACTTTATATTTTTCTTCTAAATACGAAAGCAAAACCTTGTCTATGTTTGAGATTTCCTCAGTCATTTGCAAGCTCCCTTAAAACTGTTATCCATCTTTATAATATCTTCAGCGATGTCTTTCCCGTCTGCAAAATAAACCCCATCGAAATTTTCAGCCTCTTCTTTTACGCCTCTTATAAAAATATAATACGCTCCGCCGAACTGCTTTTTGAAATCAAAGTTTTTCTGAGTTTGCTCAAGCCATCTTTTCAATGCAACTGCGTAAATGTAATATTGCAAGTGATAGCCGCTGTGCCGCATGGCATCTTCCATTCCATTATTTGAAAAATCGTTTAAACTATTTGATTTCCAGTCAAGAATGTAATACTTGCCATCGCTGCCAAAAAATACCAAGTCTATCGCACCGTTGATATATTTATCTGGCAATTCTTTTGTTTCAAAAAAATCTGGAATTTTTTCTCCCATTATATTTTTAATTTTCTCCAAATCTATTTTTTCTGATTTCATGGAAAAGCCGAGTTCTGCAACTTTGTTGCCAGCGTCTATTTCGCATAGTTTTCCCGCGCTTTTTTGCAAAGTTTTATTCAGAATTGCATTGACTTTCTTTTCAACCCAATGTCTTCTGGCGTTTCCTTCTTCGGATTCCTTGGAAAATTCCTTGAAACCGCCCAGCTTGCCTTCTACGATTTTTTTAATTTCATTTTCTTCCGCATCAAAATCCAGATTTTCAAAAATGCCATGCAAAAGAGTTCCCATTCTTTTGCCAGAAGGCGGCTCAGCTTCTGCTCTCCGCTGAACAGAAATGTATTCTCCAGCTCTGAGATTTTGCGAAATTCCCGTAAAACTTGTTTTTTGCCAAGCGGGTTCTATTTTTTGCGGCAAAGGCTTGAGTTTTCTTTCGGCATCTTCAATTTTATCGCCATTGTATTCGTATTTTCGCTTCAGAACATTATCCAAATTTTCAATTTGAATGTTTGAACTCGCATTTGAAGAGCAAAAATCATCAAATATTTCGCGCAAACATGATTTAGAGCGAGGGTAGCAGGGATTGTATGCAACATATAATCTGTATTTTGCCCTTGTTAAAGCGACATATAAAAGTCTCGCCAATTCTTCATTTTCTTCCTTGTCGTTAAGCTTCTTTTCATCCTTCCTGGACTGAGCGACATAAGCTGCGATTTGTTTGCCGCCTTCGTGATACATATAAATATGCGGAAATTCGTGCTTGCGCGGTTTTCTGCCAATATCCGGCACAAAAACAACATCAAACTGCAGGCCTTTGGATTTATGAATTGTCATAATTTTAAGAGCATCTTCATCGGTCTCCAATCTCTCTTCCGTTTCATCGCCTTCGTTTGCCTCTTTGCAAAGCGCGGCAAAGCGATTGTTTATTTTTTCCGGAATTCTTCCGAACTTGACTTCAGCTTCGTTTAAAAGCCCCATTATTTGGCGAATATTTGTTATATTTCGTTTTCCATTTATATTCGACGCAATACGCCCCCATAAATTTTGTTTTGTCATAAAAAATTCAAGAGCATTCATAACGCCATGCTTTTCCCATTTCGTTTTCGTTTCGTAAATGACGCCAGTCCATTCAACAAAAACATTATCATCTATGGCTTTCGGTTCAAATCCGCAGAAATTATGCATTAGCAAAGCCCTAATGCATCTTATATTGTTGTTATAACAGATTGCATTTAACAAAATCCTCATAAAATCCGCAGACTCGCTCTCAAAAACCGAGCCACCGCGAACAACGGCAAATATGCTCTCCTTAGCCAGCGCATTTTTATACGCTAGGCAATCTTTGTTTCTGTCCAATAAAATTGCAATATTTTTAGGCTTGATTTTTCCAGTGCTTAACAATCGTTTCACTTCCAAAATAACAGACTTTTTTGTTTTTGAATCAAACTTTTCTTTATTTTCGTTATCGCTGCCTCTCCAAATCACAAAAGGTTTATAATAGCCGTCTTTTTCTTCCTTAATCGGTTTAAGCTCCGGTTTTCCGCATTCAACTTTCGCATAATCTATACCTTTGCCCATTTTTCCTTCAAAAGAATTATTTTTAAAAAATGAGCCCAGCGCATTCAGCAAAGTTTTTTCCGATCGGTAATTTTTATCCATTTCAAATAGATTTTTTCCAGCCTTTTCCCTAGCCTTTCCATAAGCAAAAATATCGCCGCCTCTAAATCTGTAAATTGCCTGCTTTGGATCGCCTATCATAAAAAAAGGCTTATCTTTGAACAGATAATCAAAAATATCAAACTGCATTTTATCGGTATCCTGAAATTCATCTACCAATATGGCGTCATATTTCTTTTTTACCGCATTTTGGAATTTATTTCCATTGCATTTATCTTCTGTTATGGCTTCATGGCAATTCTCAATCATATCGTTGAAGTCCATAATTTTCATCTTTCTTTTTTCTTCTTTCAGCTTGCTGTGGATTTCTCTTGCCAATTTGCAAGCTATTGCATATTTTATCTCTTTTTCATCTTCCATTTCATCGATGCATTCCTTGCCGACAATCTCCGCTTTAGGGTGTTTCAGAATAATATCTATGGACCTCGATAAATCCGCAGGGCTAAGGTTAAGTGTTTTATCCGAGTCTTTAATATTTTCCCGCCAAAAATTTGCTATAACTCTGTCTTTAACATCTTTTAAATTTACAACAACCTCTTTTTCTTCAAAATTTCCAATTTCAAAAGCAAACTCGCTTAACAGCCTTTCGCAAAAGCCGTGAATGGTAAAAACCGGCATTTCATCTATGCCGGCAATAGCTTCTAATAATCTTATTTCGGTTATGTCATTCTTTTTTTCGGCACTTTTTTTCCATATATCATAAGCTTCTCTGATTTTTTCTGCGGTATTTTTTTTAAGTTCGGCTGTAGCCGCTTTTGTGAAAGTTATTAAAACTATTTTTTCTATGGGCAAGCCTTTTTCCAAAAGCAAGCGAAGAACTATTAAACCTATGGTATAAGTTTTGCCGGTTCCGGCACTCGCTTCAATGAGAACTTTTTCGTTTAGCGGCAAATTTTCAACTATAAGGGATTGCATATTTTATATCCTTTAAACAGATTTTCGGAATAATTTATGAAATCTTCTTCTTTTATGCCTAAATCCTCAAACGACTGCGCATCTCCAACAATCATCTGCGCATATTTAGAATACCTCGCAATTGCAAAATCATACTCTCCGCGGCCGAAAATTCTTTTTTTTGCCGCTGCCATGGTTTTATCTTCTTTGTTTATTAGATATTCCCAGGCTGCATCTGGAAAAATCGGCTGCATTCTCTTTTCCAGATTCTCTTTCAATTTCCATAATTCGTCTAAGATTTCCTTTGCTTTTTCTTTTGGCATGCCTTTCAACTCTATTGGTTCTGTGTTTTTCAAAAACATTTTCGTATTCTGGTTCTCTGCTTTATTTAAATTCAAATCCAAGTGATACAGCCAATGTTTCAAACGATATTTGCCCTTATCGCTGCTCGGATAAATCCAAAATGTTCCCTGCTTTTCATTTTTCGCCCTCGCTTTCAATTCTTCTGCTTCTGCCGCAATATTATCTATAATTTTCTCTGCAAATTTTCCGTTTGGCAAATCGCCTCTCAATTTTGAAATTTTGTTTTTTTTCGCATATTCATCGCGATTCTCATTTCTCACAATTAAATCTGCCAAAATCCATTTGTCCAATGCTTCTTCTATAACAAAGGGTTCCAAATTTTCTAAAAGTTCAATATCTTCCGGCAGAATAATATTGCATACATCTTTTAAAAAATATTTCGGAGCATCTGATAAAATTCTGTATAGAGTATTGATATCCTTTGTCTTTTTAATCTCCGCATTGTCAATTTCCCATTTCCAAATGCTTTTGCCTGAGCCAGAATTAACAGAGCAGGCCCATCTGTTGTCGTATGTTTCGGCTTCCGAGAACGGTTGCAAAGGATGTTTTGCAATTAAATCTGCCGCATTTATTTCATACTGCTCTTCCAGATTTTTCAAAAACGTGATGACAACGCTGGAAGGCTCCAGTTCATCTGCGGTTTTTTCATCTTGCCCCACCCAGCTTACATAAAGATTTTCCTTTGCGCTGCAGATTGTTTCCAAGAACATTAAGCGATCTTCATTTGCAATATCTTTGTCGCCTAACTTATATTTTATCATCAGATTTATATCCTTGCTCTTTTTTTGCCGAGGAAATTCCTTGCTGTTCATTCCAAGGCAGCATATAATCTTATGCGGAATGGCTCTGATGGTTTCCATATTTGAAAATGATATTTTGCCGCTCAAGGAATATGGAGATTTCGCATTTATCTCCAGTTTTTTTGGCAATGCGGTTTTCAGAACGTTAAAATCTATAAGCATATTTTCGTTATTGCTGAATCCTATAAGCATTTCTTTTTTCAGAGAGTCCCATGCGCTCATAATTTTTTGGTAAGGGTTATCCTTATCTTCGTTAAAATCGGTTTTGTCCGTGCCAAAGAATGTTTGCAGACTTTCGCTGAAAAATTCATCCCAGCCTTTAATAGTCTTTTCTTTTTGGCTTTCTTCGTCAAGCTTTTGAAGCGCCTTTTCAAAACAGGCAAAATCGCCAAAAATTTTAGCGGCATTTCCTTCTATATCGGGATAGCAATATTCATCTTTTTCAGAAAATTCATTTTCTGAAATCATAAAAAAACCTGCTGTCAGCTGGTCAAATCCGCTTTTAAAAGAATAATTCGGTTTTTCTGCGGAGCTTTCAAAACCATATCTTATTGCATTCTCCATGATCCATTTTGCCAAACGATCTCTGCCATCGGATTCAAGCTCTCTGTCTTGCGCAAACATGGAATATTCAAACAGGGCAACAACATCCGGCGCTTCATAATATCTGCCATTTGTCAATGAAAATAGCAAATTCAAAAGCTGCAAGGTTTTGTCGTATTTTTTCACGTCGCGGTCCGCTATTTTATACGGAAGAATATCGTCTCGCCCAAAAACAATCTCTATTGCGCTGGCGTAATTTTCAATATTCGGAGCAACCACGGCAATATCTGCAGGTGTCAATTCCTTATTTTTGGCAAATAAATCTAAAATATAATCTCGCAGAACTTCAACTTCCCTTAAAGGCGAAAAGCAGTTGCTAAACGTAATGGAATCGTCTTTTTTGCATTTTGTTTTTTCATTGCAATCGCCAATGATATTCTCTTGAACTTTTTTCAGCAATGAATTTGCATTTATCAATTTGTCAATATATTCTAAATTATCCCAGCCTATTTGCTCATATAAAACCTGAGCGCTGCGGCCTAAATTTGCGATGAGCCTGTTGCCTAAATCCCAATACAGTCTCTTATCATCTGCAATTTTGCTTTCCCATGCTTTTTTTCGCAAAATCAATTTATCGCTTTTTGTATCGCCTATATATTCTTTGCTAATTTGAAGCAAATACAGATTAACTTTGCAGCCCGCTTGAGATAAATGCTTTAACGCCGATAGTTGAATCTGAGCAATTGACTGCGGAGCGAAAATAAAAATCTGCTTTGGCAAAAGTTTTTTGTCGCTTTTGGCAAAAAGTTCGTAAAGCTGCAAAACATCCATCTCATGTTTATTTTCTTCCTTTAATTTAATCCAGAGATTTCTTTGAAATTCTTCATTTTTCTTGAAATTTTCATCGGTATCCTCAATTGCATAAGATTCTTTTTTGTTCCACTTTTCAATTATATCCTGTCTGTAAACTTGATATGTGGCAAATAGAGATGCTATTTCGCTGGCAAAAGAAAAGGTTTTTTCATCTCCGTTCAGCGACTTGTAAATTGCCCATACCAAGTTGCTTTCATTGAAAACGCTTTCTTTTTCGTCTTTTTTCAGTGCTTTCGGGGATAAATTGTAAGCGCATTGCATTAAAAGCCCTGGAAGAGGCTTAAACGGCAGCGCTGTCCATATCCCGTGTTTGTCCACGCATTTTTTTTGCAAATATTCCTGCAAACCCCTCGAATCGCAAACCAGCACCTTTCCGCCTGTCAAAAAACCGCCTTTTGCGGAGCTTTTTGCAAAGGGTTCTTCGGAGAAAAGGTCGGTCAAGAGCTGATCTGCCAGAATTTCTATATCGGTATGGGCTCTTAATTGCACAATTTGGAATATAGTAAACGCTTATTTTGTTGCTTAATTGAGAATTGAGAGTTGAGAATGGAGAATAATTTCTACATATAATGGCTAAAATAACTCAAAATGTGCTTTTTTATTCTCAATTCTCCATTCTCAATTCTCAATTAAACCATGAAATCGGGGTTAATCAGTGCTTATTATAGCCAAAAATGTAGAAAAATCTACCGCTTTTCCTAAAAAAAATGTATATTAATAGAATAGACGGAGTTTTTATTATGTTCAATCGTTTAACAGTATTGTTTTGCGCGCTTGCGCTTCTGTTTTTAGCCGCTTGCGGAGGCTCTAAGAGTTCCCGAGCTTCTTATGATGATGACGGCTATGAAGGCGGCGGTAGCGGCGGTGGTGGCTCAAAAAGAGCGGCCCCGGCAAAGACAGAGGATATTAAACAAGCTAATAGAGATGCTGTTAGCTTGACGGAAGAGAATCATAAATTGGCAAAAGAGATTTTCGACCTTAAAAACAAGCTAGGTTTGCCTACAGACGAAGATTAAACCCTAGTTCTTGACTAAAACTATTCTTCGCTAACTTATGGCGGCAGCCATGAGTGCGTTATGGTATTATTTTTTGGAGGTATATCATGAAAGCGTTCACGAAAATTCTAGGGCTTGCACTAGCGGCTTCCCTGCCGATTTTTGCGCAAACTACATTGACCAGCAGTAAGCAGCAGACTTACAACGGCTATGATTACGAGCTTTGGAGTGAAAACAACACAGGCACCACTTCCATGACGCTCACGGGAGATAACGGTTCTGGCGCCAATGCAAAAGGCGGAACATTTACTTGTTCATGGCAAAATTCGCTAAACATCCTTTTCCGTTCCGGCAAAAAATGGGGGATGACAGGAGGTCCAACTCCCAGGTCGGCTGGTAATATAAGCATTGATTTTGATGCCACATGGTCTTCCAACGATGGCGCAAGAATGCTCGGCGTATATGGTTGGGCGTTTTACCCATCGGACAGCAAACCGACAAAAGATGAAGCCGGTACATCCAGAAATTATTCCGACCAAATAGAATATTACATTATTCAAGATCGTGGCGGCTATAACCCGGCTACAGGTGGCGATGCTGCCGGCGGTGGCAAAAAATATGGCGAAGCTACAATTGATGGTATTGTATATGAATTTTATATTGCCGACAGAATCAACAGGTGGGCATTGACCGGAAATGGCGATGTAACTTTTAAGCAATACTTTAGCGTTCCAAAAACCGACGGCGGCAAAAGAACAAAAGGCATGATCTCCGTTTCCGAGCACTTTAAAGCTTGGGAAAATGCCGGCATGAAGATGATGGATTGCCGGTTATACGAAGTATCTATGAAAGTTGAATCTTATACCAACAATAGAGATGGCAAAGGCAATGCGACAGTGACAAAGAATCTTTTGACTATTGGCGGTTCCAGCACTCCAAGCTCGAATAGCGGCGGCGGTATAACTCCGAGCAGTTCAAGCCAAGCTAAAGTTCAAGCTACAACTTGCAAAACGCCTTTAATAACATACCCGCCAAGCTCCGTTCCTTCAGATCCATATACCGCTTGCTTCAAGCACACTAACAACAAATGCTATGTTTGCAAAATATCAAGCGAAGGCGAATTTGAAGGCAATATGAATACTTGCGCTTCTGGCTGGGTTTGGGATGGCACTCAATTAGAGAACAACTTGACAGATGGTTATTGGTATCAAGAAGTAGATTGCCCAGCAACAAGTTCTACATCCTCAGCAATAACTTCCAGCAGCTCGGTACATTCCAGCAGCTCTGCGCCAGCTTTAAGCTCCACGGCTGTTTCCAGCAGTTCGCGGTTGTCCAGCAGCTCTGCGCCAGGAAGCGTCTCTAGCAGCAGTTCAAGGGTTTCAAGCAGCAGTTCTTTGGCTACAACTCTTATATTGAGCTATACTCCGTTAATGCATTTCTCCGTGCGAGCCAATGGCAAAGAATTGCTTGTGGAAGCCAGTGCCCCTGCAACCGTGAAAATTTACGACATGAAAGGGCAAAAAATGGCGAGCTTCAACGTTTCAAGCAAGTTTACCTCCATTGACGTATCGAATATGTCTGGCGGAGTGTATTATGCCAAAGTTTACGGGGTTCCCGATCAGAAAATAAGATTTGTTTTGAAATGATACAAGTCCAGAATTTACAGAAAAGTTTTGGATTGCAAACATTGTTCAGCGATGCCAGCTTTCAGGTTGGCAAAGGTGAACGCATTGGCTTTGTAGGCAGAAACGGCAGCGGAAAATCCACGCTCTTCAAAATTATCCTTAACATGGAAGGCTATGACAGCGGCTGCATAAACGTTCCGAAAAATTATTCCATAGGCTACCTCTCTCAGCACTTGCACTTTGCCCATGCCACGATTTTTGACGAAGCCTGTTCTGCGCTAAAACCAAACGAAGATGGATGGATTGAGAGCTACAAAGCAGAAGCAATCTTGAGTGGACTCGGCTTTGACAAAGAAACGATTGAAAAAAAATCTCCGAACATGCTCTCCGGAGGGTTTCAGATTCGCCTGAATTTGGCAAAAGCCTTGGCCGAAGAACCGAATTTGCTTTTGCTGGACGAACCCACGAATTATCTGGACATAGTTTCCGTGCGATGGCTGCAGAGATTTTTGAGAAACTGGCCGGGCGAGCTTATGCTCATCACTCACGACCGCCGCTTTATGGACAGCGTTTGCACGCATACTCTGGGCATTCACAGAAAGAAGATGCGAAAGATTCAGGGCAGCGTTGCAAAATTGCAAGACGCGATTCTGGCAGACGAAGAAGTGCATTTGAGAACGCTGGAAAACGATGCTGCAAAGCGAGAGCATTTGCAAAAATTCATCGAGAGATTCAGATATAAAGCTTCCAAAGCAAAAGCTGTGCAAAGCAAGGTTAAAGCTCTGGAACGCCACGAACCCTTGGCAAATTTGGAAAAAATTAAAACGCTTGACTTTGAATTTACGCAAACAGATTTTCCCGCAAAGAGAATGTTAAGAGTTGAGCATCTGGACTTTGGCTTTGACGCTCCGCTGATTGAGGACTTGAGCTTTGAATTGTACAAGAGCGACAGACTTGCAATAATAGGCCCAAACGGAAAAGGCAAAACTACCCTGCTGAACCTGCTGGCTGGCGAATTGAAACCGAACAGAGGAAGCGTTGAAACTCACAACAGCACGGTGCTAAACTATTTTGGGCAAACAAATGTGAATCGCCTTGATTTGCAAAAAACAGTGGAAGAAGAAATTCAAAGTTCTTTGGCAGACCGAACGCGGGGCAAAGCTCGCACGCTTGCCGGCGTGATGATGTTTGAAGGCGACAACGCTTTGAAAAAAATATCCGTTCTTTCCGGAGGCGAGCGTTCCAGAGTTTTGCTCGCAAAAATTCTGGGCAAACCATGCAATTTGCTTTTGCTTGACGAACCCACAAATCACTTGGACATGGACAGCGTTGACAGTTTGATAGAAGCGTTGGACGACTTCAAAGGAGCTGCCATTCTGGTGAGCCACGATGAAGAAATTCTGCACGCCTTTGCCAAGCGCTTGATAATTTTCGATGGCGGCAAAGCCAGTTTTTTCGACGGCACTTATCAGGATTTTTTAGACCGAGTTGGATGGATTTGCGAAACGCCGGCGCCCAAAAAGACTCCTCAGCCAAAAGCAGTTCCCGTTCGCAAGCCGTCCACGCGCCCGTTGGAGCAGAAAATAAAACAGATGGAAGACGAAATTCACGAAAATGAAAATTTTGTAACCGAATGCGAAAAAAACATGATAGCTGCCGCAGAGCGTGGCGATGGCATGAAAATAGCGGAAATTTCAAAAGAGATGGAAGCGGCGAAAAATAAAATTACTGAGCTTTACTCTCAATGGGAGCAGGCATTGACAGAGTTTTATTCTCTTTCGCAATCCTGAATTTATCGTTGATTGCCATAAACACATCTACTATCTTTGGATCAAACTGCTTTCCGGCTTCTTCAGAAATTATTTTTACAGCCTCATCGTGCGTAAATGCTTTTTTGTAAGGCCGCTCAGAAGTAATTGCATCATATACATCAACTATGGCCATAATGCGGCCCTGCAAAGGAATGTCCAGGCCTTTCAATCCGTGATGATAACCTTTGCCATTCCAATGCTCATGGTGATAGCCTGCAAAAAATTTTGCATGGCGCAAAAACATCCCTTCGCCGGTTCTGGCAATAATCTGGTTGATTATGCGCTCGCCCTCTTTGGAATGAGTCTTCATAATCTCAAATTCTTCCGGTGTTAGCCTGCTTGGTTTATTCAAAATCAAATCAGAAACCGCTACCTTTCCAATATCGTGCAGCTTGGCGGAGAAAACCAGCATATCCTTATTCCAACCGTCCATCTCGTCTATGTAAGCACCTTGCTCCAACATTCCTTCAACGAGAATTTTTACATATTCGGCAGTTCGCTCAACGTGGCCGGTAGTAACCTTGTCCCGATTTTCAACCACATCTGCCAAAACAAATACAAAATTGTTTTGCAACTGCTCTATGCGCTCAGTGCGTTTTTTAATCAATTCGTTCACATGCAAATGATTTGATATTCTGCGAAGCATTATTGGCACGGAAAAAGGCTTGGCTATAAAATCCGCAGCGCCCAGGTCCAAACCGTGAGATTCTCTGGATTCATCGCTAAAAGCTGTTAAAAATATAACTGGAATCTGCGAGGTAATTTCGTTTTCCCTAAGCTTTTGCAAAGCGGCAAAACCATCCATCTCTGGCATTTCTACATCCAGCAAAATAAGGTCCGGCATGATTTTTTCAAGCAGAGAAAACATTTTTGCGGCAGAAAGCATGGTAAAAACATCGTACTGGCCTTCCAAAGCCTGTTTAGCCTTGACCAGATTGACTGCGCTATCATCCACCACAAAAATAATTTTCATAATATGGCCTCCGCCACTGCGCAGCCCATCTCTTCCGTTCCTGCTTTTTTGCAACCGTCAACCCAAATATCCCCGGTGCGAATGCCTTTAGATATTGTCGTTTCAACCGCAAGTTCTATCGCTTTTGCAGCTTCTTTTTCTTTGAACGTGTAGCGAAGCATAAGCGCAGCGGAAAGTATTTGAGCTATGGGATTGGCAATTCCTTTGCCGGCTATATCAGGAGCGGAACCGCCTGCCGGCTCGTAAAGCCCAAATGAACCCTCGGCCAGGCTTGCGCTGGGCAAAAGCCCCATGGAGCCTGTTAGCATAGCGCATTCATCGCTTAAAATATCTCCGAACAAATTGGGGCAAAGCATAACGTCAAAGCTGCCCGGCCTTTTTATGAGCTGCATTGCGGCATTGTCCACGTAAATATGCTCAAGCTCAATTTCAGGATATTCCTTTGCTATTTCTTTCACTATTTCGCGCCAAAAAACGCTTGTGGTCAAAACATTGGCCTTGTCCACGCTGGCAACCTTTTTATTTCGGAGTTTGGCGGCCTCAAATGCAAATCTGGCTATGCGTTCAATCTCTTTTCTGGTATAAACCATGGTGTCAAAGCCCTTTTCATCTTCGCCGCTGCCTTCTCTGCCCTTGGGTTGCCCAAAATAAACATCGCCCGTCAACTCCCTTACGCAAAGAATATCAAAACCGTCTCCGGCAATATCCGCTCTAAGCGGGCATGCGGAAACAAGAGTTTTATACACCCTGGCAGGGCGCAGATTGCAATAAAGCTTAAAATATTTGCGAAGCGGCAAAAGCGCGCCTCTTTCCGGTTGAAGCTCAGGCGGCAGGCTTTCCCATTTTGGCCCTCCCACGGAGCCGAACAAAATGGCCTGAGCCGCTTCTGCAGTTTTAATTGTGCTTTCTGGCAGGGGGTGTTTATGCAGATCATAAGCCGCGCCGCCCACAGGAGCCCACTCTAAATTCAAAGAAAAACCGTATTTTTTGCCAGCGGCTTCCAATACTCTAACGCCTTCTTTCATTATTTCCGGACCAATGCCGTCTCCCGGCAAAACCGCAATCGATAGTTGTTTCATAAATGTTCCGCCGCCAATTTGCCTGCTTCGTCAAAATCTCCGTATAGCATCTGCTCGGCAATTTTGTCTATAAGGGATTGAGTTTCTACTTTCCAGGAATATTCTTTCAATGCATCAAGCGCATCGTAAACGGGTCTTTCATCGTAATCTGCGCAAGCATTGCAAATAACGTGCAGCTGCTCATGCAAAAAGCTCGGATCGGAATCCGTATCGCTTATTGCTGCGAAAACCTTCTTTTGAGACTCAATTTTTGTCATTATGCTGATCACTTCGTCTATAAGCACCTGCGCATGCAATTTTATAAAGCTCTTGTTGTGCTCTTTTCCGGCTTTTTCCAGAACAGAAGTCAGTTTTGAAGTAGCAGTTTCGCCTATATTGGACAAAGCGCTCTTTAAAGCATGCACGGTTATCGTAAACTGCTGCAGCTCTTCATCCGTTGCGTTATCGATGTTCTTCAAAGTATCTTCTATCACTGGCAAATTCTTTTTTACATCGAGATGGAAAATGGCGAGCAGCGATGGATCTGATTTGAAAATGCTGGTGCTGGGACGCAGCGCTTTATCGTCAATGTTTTCCTTTTGCTTTCTAGCTTCTGCCAGCACTTCCGGCGCTTGCTTATCGCGAATAAATTTGTTCAGAACAGCATTCAGCTGTCGAACGTCTATGGGCTTTGATATAAATTCGTCGAAGCCATTCTCAAGGAAAAGTTTTGACTGGCCTGTAACCGCATTGGCCGTTAATGCCACAATTGGCATCTTGTAACCCAAATCCCGCATTATTTTCGTAGCTTCTATGCCATCCATCTTAGGCATCATGTGATCCATAAACACAATATCATACGTTCTGCCAGCCTTTACTTTGTTAATAGCCTCAACTCCATTGGAAGCAATATCTATGGACAAGCCATAAGGCATCATAAGCCCCTTGGCTACATACAAATTGGATTCAACATCATCTACTATCAAAATCTTGCCGTACGGCATATATTCGCGCGATATTTTCGCTCTTTTTGTTTTATAAGAACTGGTTAAACGGAAGCTCTGCAAATTTTCGACAGTTTCTTTGCCTATGGTTCTTTGTCCTATTTTCTTTTGCGGCAAGCGCACGGTGAATATGGAACCCTTGTTCGGTTTGCTCTGCACATCTATAGTGCCGTTCATAATTTTTATCAAACGCCAAACTATGTTCAAGCCAAGCCCTGTGCCTTCAATAAAACGATTGGCTTCCTGATTGAAGCGAGCATATTCCGAAGTGAACAATGCCTCCTTCTGCTCTTCCGTCATGCCCTGGCCGGTATCTGAGATGCAGAAAACCATCATGATATACCCGTCATCAACACCCTGAGTCTCGGCGCTTACAGACAGGCTTATGCTGCCGGCATCCGTATATTTATAAGCGTTGGATAGCAGATTGTTCAAAATTTGCTTGATGCGCAATTCATCTCCGTACAGCTCGAACGGCATATTTTCGTCAACTCGCAATTCAAATTCCACAGGCTTGCTGTTGCGCATCATATTCAAATGTATAGCATCGTTTATAAGGCTTGCAAGCTCGTATTTCACCAGCTTAAGCTCCATTTTATCCGCTTCTATCTTGGACAAATCCAGTATATCGTTGATTATGCCAATCAGCAATTCGCCTGAATTGTAAATCTCGCCAAAAGCTTCCTTTATGTGCGGAGTGAGAGATTCATCCTGGAGCTGGATTTCAGTTATGCCAAGAATTGCATTCATAGGCGTGCGAATCTCATGGCTCATGGTAGCGAGGAATTTGCTCTTAGCCTTGTTGCTCGTTTCGGCTATCAACGCTTTGCGCATTTCGCGCATCATAGCCTGCTG
>WQSA01000023.1 GCA_009788135.1 Candidatus Fibrimonadales bacterium | reverse complement strand
CAGGTTGGGAAGCAGTCGTATTTCATAAAAAGGGTCTTTTACTATGTGTGCATGGCGATAGCCAACAGCGGGCAGAAGGGGGACTGGGATTTCGACTACCCCCCGGTCTATTCGCTGAGCTTTATGAACTTCGACCTGGAGGACTTCGGGAACGGCGATGTAGTCCAGCATTTCGGCATCTGCAACTTAGCATATCCAGAAATCAGGCTTGGTCATATGGGAATGGCATTTGTGAGGCTGACACGGTTCGCCAAGAGCTTGGATGAATGCCATACATTGCAGGACAAGCTTCTATTCTCGCTTTGCCACGCCCATGAATTGAATTGCAAGCCTGAGCAGTTCGGCGAGGAGGTGTTCGAGAAGATATTCGCCATTGCGCGAATTTCTAATTTTACAGCAAGTGAGCGTGCAAAATATGAGGCCGAAATGAGGAACGAGCGAGACCAGTATGCGATTAGGATGACCGCCATTAAAGAAGGCAAGGCTGAGGGCATTGCTATGGGTAAAGCTGAGGGCAGAGCTGAGGGTATCGCTATTGGCGAGGCTCGAGGTGAAGCTAAAGGTCTTTTGCAGGCTGCGCGGCAAATGAAGGCCGAAGGTTTTGATGCGGCTTTAATTTCTAGAATGACCAGCCTTTCGGAAGACGAGATTGAGCATTTATAATTTAATGCCCTTTTGTCAGAATCAGAATTGGCCAGAATATTTTTTATAGTACCCCCTTGACAAGCGTCAAGAAAATTTCTATCTTTATATTTATGAGAAAAATTATAGGTTTAATCGTTTTATCGGCTCTTGCGGCTTTCGCTCAGGAGCAAAAAATCGCTGTTTACGTAACTGGCGATATGGGCGTTAATGAAAAAAAGGTGCTAGGCGCCAAAATACACTCTTCTTTTATCAAGAGCGGCAAGTATAAGGCGATAGAGAGATCCGAAGATTTCTTGGTTGCCGCTTTGGATGACAACGGTCATATAAATGATTTGGCTAAACAGTTCGGAGCTTCTGCGGTTTGCGAGGTAAATGTTACGCCAGCTTTCGGTTCTTACCAAGTTTCTGCGCGCGTGATTAACGTAGAAAATGCAGAAGTTTTGTCTATGGGCGAAGCCAGCAGTCCGTTGCAAACAATAGACGATCTCAATGATGTTTCGGATAAAATTGCCGTAGCTATGTTTGGCGTAAGCCAACCGGCAGCAGTTGTCGCTAAATCAGAACCTGTTCAACCTATTGTTCAGGAGCAGCCAAAGGATGATAAGCCTAAGAACAAATCTGATGGGTATTTTTTGGCAGAATATATGTTTGGTGATGGCTTGGGTTTTGGAATTGGTTTTGGTAAAATTAGTGAAAGCAATGTATTATTTGGGCTTGAATTTTTTGAAAGCGGAGTTCTTAGTTCGTGGAAAACACCGGATCTAGCTGAAGATTACTTTTTCTGGAACTTGGGTTTAAATTTAGGTTATGTATATAAAGATTTGCCTGACAATCTTCAATTAATTGGTGGAGCTTTTGCTTCTGGTCAATATTGGTCTGGCAATTGGACTGATGAAGCTTGTAAAATCGGCCTATGCGAAGGTTTTACTGAACTAGACTTTACATTTGGGCTTTTTGCAAAAGTACGTTGGCATATTTTGCAGGCAGGAATTAAAGTGTTTTTAAAAGACAAAACAACTTGTAGATTCGGAATGGGTTTTATGTTTTAAGTGTTGTTAAGGATACCCCAATTCCTTAGCCTTCTGCTTTAATTCAGCTGCTTTTTCCTTGTTTCCTTTGGCTTCATAAGCTTCACCCATGTCGTGATAGGTTTCACCCAGATAATAGGTAGCATCAGGCAGTTTTTCGAAGAGCTCAATTGACTTTTTAAAATGCTCAATCGCCTTGTCGTAACTTTTTTTGCCGGCATAAGAATATCCCATGCTGTGCTGCGACCATGCATCGTTAGGATCTAACTCAATAGACTTTTTGCAATATTCCAAAGCTTTGTCCCAGTCCTTTTTTTTCGCATAAGACCATCCCATATTATTGTACATAACGGCATTATTGGAATCCAATTTAATCGCTTTTTTGTAATTCTCAATCGCCAAATCATAATTCTCTTTTTTCTCGTAAGCGCGACCTATGCGAAAATATGCCAGCGCATTATCAGGATCCAATTCAATAGCTTTTTTCAAATTCTCAATCAACTTATCATGATTTTCCTTTTTTCCGTAGGCAAGGCCCATTGCTTCATAGGCTTCAGCATAATTTGCCTGCAATGAAATAGACTTTCTGTAATATGCAATGGCCTTATCGTAATTTTGCACGTTATAATAAATATGCCCTATTTTGCAATATGCAGGCGCAAAATAAGGATCCAGTTCCAGAGATTTCTGATAATATGCAAGGGCAATTTCATAATCTTCTTTAGCAGAGTAAGCTCTTCCCATGCTGTAATAAACTGGTTCGTAAGCAGGATCCAATTCCAGAGTTTTTTTGTAAAATTCAATTGCTCTGTCATAATCGCGTTTGTCAAAATAAGCGTCCCCAAGTTTGCTAATCGCAAGCTTATACTCTGGGTTAAATTCAAGCGATTTTTTGTAATATTCAATCGCTTTGTCAAAGTCTTGTTTATAATGCCAAGCTCGCCCTATTTCATAATACGAAGCTATAAAATCAACCTTTAATTCTATAATTTTTTTATGAACTTCAATCGCATTGTCGTATTCTTCATTGTTGAGATAAGCATTTCCCATAAAATGATGAGCATCTATGTAATCAGGCTTCAATTCAATGGCTTTTTTGCAGGCTTCAATAGTGCTGGCATAATTTTTCTGGCGGTAAAAAGTTCTTCCTAGTTCAAAATGCGCTTCTGTGTAATCAGGTTTCAAAGCAATGGCGCTTTTGTAAGCTTCAATAGCATCTTCATAATTTTCATCTAAGTAATAAGCCATTCCACTAAAGAAAAAAGATGTTACCGTGTCCAGTTTGTTTTCGTATGTGTCTGCCATTTTATGATATGCCCAGGAATCGTAAGGCTTTAGCTCAATCGCTTTTTTATAAGCTTCAATCGCTTTGTCGTAATCTTTTTTATCGTTGCAAGCCATTCCCATGCGTGTGTATGCGCCTGACCAGGAAGGGTCCAATTCAACTGCTTTTTTGTAGGATTCAATTGCCTTGTCGTAATCTTTTTTCAGGTAATAAGCCATTCCCAATATGCTATACGCCAAAGTATCGCTGGATTTCAATGATATGGCTTTTTGGGAATACTGTATTGCCTTGTCATAATCTTCTTGGTTCTCGCTCTGAGCATAAACCATTCCTATGCGTGTATATGCAGCTGCAAAGCTTGGTTTTAATTCCGCTGCTTTTTTATAAGCTTCTATTGCGCTTTGCAAATCTTCCATGTGAAGATAAGCGTCTCCTATTTCATAGTACGCCTCTGCATAGCCAGGTCTGAGTTCAATAACTTTTTTATAATGCTCAATCGCTTTATCATAATCTTTTTTGTCTGCGTAAGCCAAAGCCATGCCGTAATGCATTTCTGCGCCGCTGGTATCTGGCTTAACGGAAGCGCAACTGGAAAGGATTAATAAGAGCGAGAGAAGAATTAGAATTTTATTCATTTCAATAAGATAGAAAAATTAAAACACAACCAAATCATTCTTATGTATAGCCTCGTTCAAATTCTTGACCTTCATCACCTTTTTAAGTTCTCGGCTATCATACCTGCTAATTCCTCTTGCAACTTTGCAGCCGCTCAAATCCTTAACATCAATCAAATCCTTTACGCTGAAATTGCCGCTTACGCTCACAATGCCAACAGGCAAGATGCTGGCGTGTTTCTTTCTAATCGCATTTACGCCGCCATCGTCTATCGTAATAGAGCCTTTAGGCGTGCTTACAAAAGAAAGCCACTTTTTTCTGCTTGCAAGCTTCTTTGCATTTCCTAAAAACAAAGTTCCCAAAGCGTTTTCAAACAAAACCTCGTGAGGCAAAACTTTGGTTCCGTTTGCCAAAAAAGCATTGCAACCGGAGCGAGTCACTGCTCGCACAGCTTCCAGCTTGCTGTACATGCCGCCTGTGCTGACAGCAGAGCCTGCTTCGCCAGGCTTAGCCAAACTCAGAATTTCGGAATTCACCTCAGGAACCAAATTCAAAAGACGCGCAGAAGCATTGGTCTTGGGATTGGAATCAAAAAGCCCGTCTTCGTCCGTAAAAAGCAAAAGCAAATCTGCATTCCAAAACAAAGCCACATCGCTTGAAAGCTTGTCGTTGTCTCCTACTTTGATTTCAGATACAACAACAGAATCATTTTCATTTATAACAGGGATAGTCTTGTGCTTCAGCATTGAAATCAAAATATTCTGCAAATTCTTATAGCGATTCCTGTCCCTGAAATCGTCGGCAGAAAGCAGAATCTGGCCAACTGCAATCTTTTGCTTTTCAAAAGCATTTCTGTAAGCGTGCATCAAATCAATCTGCCCAACCGCAGCGCACACTTGTTTATCGGCAATATTGTCCGGTTTTTTGGAATAACCCATTCTGCCCATGCCAATGCCTATTGCGCCGCTGGTAACAATTGCTATTTCTTTCCCGGCTTCTTGCAAAACAGCCACGGATTCAGCGAGCCTGTTGATAAATGCCGCATTAACGCCTCTGGTGCCAGCCTCTACCAACACTCGCGAGCCGAGCTTGATAACAATCCGCTTAGTCTCAGCAAGTAAATTTCTCCGCAAATCGCTCATTTTGAGAGTGTAACTTAGAAAAACTGCGGTTCTCAAATTTTTTTTCTACATTCATCATAAATGAATTTCTTAAAGGCCTTTATACGAGAATTCGCAATACCTATAGCTAGTGCCCTTGTGGTGATAGCTTTCGCTATACAAGCGTTCAAAATTCCAAGCGGCTCAATGGAAGATACTCTTTTTGAAGGCGATTTCCTCTTAGGCTTAAAGTTTGTCTATGGCATTTCAATCCCGTTTTCCCACAGCAAAATCCCTGTTTCAGAGCCCGATGTGGGCGAAGTTGTGATTTTTCGCTACCCTGGCGAACCGGAATATCCCGACTACGACATCAAACGTTATGCTCACATCGCAAACGCGCTCATGTTCGGTAACTTTTTTTGGGACAGGCAAGCCCCTAATGGCAGCCCAAAACTCATACATTATGCAGATGGGCCAAAAGACTACATAAAAAGATGCGTGGCAAAAAGCGGGCAAAAAGTTGCGGTCAAAGAAGGCAGATTGTTTTTGGATGGCGTTGAAAATCCCATGGGCGGGCTCGGAAAATACACCGAAAGAAACAGAGGAAGCTCGCCCCGCGACTACATAAAAGAGATAAAAGTTCCGGAACCAGGCGAAACTATAAGCTTTGATAGCCTGTCCGTACACGATTTGTGGTGGATTCGCTCCCTTATGATTCAAGAAATGCCGGATAGCCTGGTTGAATTTAATATTTCTTTGACAAGAGACGAGCTGGAACTGCAAGATTGGGTTTTTGATGATTTTCGCGCTCCCATAGAATACCATAAATATCAGCTTTTCAATGCGATTATCAACAAAAACAAGATAATACCACAAGGTCTCAACTATGGCGATACCATCACTGGCAAGCTGGATTTGAATTTCTTCCGCAAGATGGTTCGTACTGGCTTTTTGCCCCGCCACAATCCAAATATGCCGCAAAAAAGCCTTTTTGGCAGCCGCCTTGTAGGATATGATGCCTTTGACGGATCTCAGCTGGAGGATTTGAAAGCAAACGTGGAATTTGAAAACGCGCGTTTGGATCCTGATGTTCCAAAACTTGAACTGAAATGGCAAATATTGGTTAACGGAAATCCGGTTTACAAGTACACGGTGAAAGACAGGGTTTATTTTATGATGGGAGATAATCGCGACAACTCCTTGGATAGCCGTTACTGGGGTTTTGTAAGCGCAAGGAATATCAAGGCAAAAGCGTTCATAATATATTATAGCTTGGAAAAGAATTCACAGGTTGAATTGCTAAAACCCTGGACCTGGATATATTTGCCTAAAGATATCCGCTGGAGCCGCATAGCGAGGATTATACCTTTAATTTAACCTTTTAACCTGTTATTTGTGCATTTTTCTGCAAAAACTTTATTATTGGTCAAAAATTTTTTTATTTTTATAGTCATGCGTAATTTTGCATCTTCTGGTAAGATTCTGTTCGGTATATTTGCGATTATAGCCTTTGCTTCTTGCGAAGACGAAAATATCCCAACAATAGAAGCTATGGAAGCTCAGTCCGATGAATATATCGAGCCGGCTATAGAACAGTTTAAAGAACCGCCAGAACCGAAAATAAGCCCCGTAAAAGCTTACAATTTCAACAAGGCTAGCGAAGCGCTTATGATTATGGGGCAAGAATGGGCAGAAAAAATGACAGAAGTTGACGATGAAGAACAATTGAGAATGGCTGCCATTTACGAAAAAGCCCAAGATGATTTGATACGCAAATTCGGACTGTGCGGCAAAGAAGAATTTAGATGGATTCAGAATAAGGCGTTGCCGGAACCATCAAACAGACATACTTTCTCCAGAGCAGGAGTCTGGTCTAATAAATAGGAGCATCCATGACAATGAAAGGAAAAAAGGGCATTATCTTTGGCGTAGCCAACGACCGTTCCATAGCTTGGGGAATAGCGAAAAAGCTATTGACCGAAGGCGCAGAAGTTGCATTCAGCTATAACGGAGAACGTTTGAAACGCAATCTTGACAAACTGCTAAGCGATTATCCTGGCAGCAAACTCTACGACTGCGATGTTTCAAATGAAGAAAATATTCTGAAAGTCGCTGAGCAATACAAAAACGAAGTTGGGCAGTGCGATTTTCTGGTTCATGCCGTTGGCTTTGCAGACAAAAGCTATTTGGAAGGGCAATTTTTGCCAACGCCCAAAGATGTATTTTTGCAAGCGATGGATATTTCGGCGTATTCATTCGTTTCATTAACCCGTGCATTCAAGCCTATGATGACTAGAGGCAGCTCGGTTTTGGCTTTGACTTATCTGGGCAGCGAAAAGGTTGTTCAGAACTACAATGTAATGGGAGTGGCAAAAGCCGCTCTGGAATCCATTGTCCGCTATTTGGCCTACGATCTTGGCCCCGAAGGAATTAGAGTCAATGCCATAAGCGCTGGCCCTGTGAACACGCTAGCAGCCAGAGGCATCAGCGATTTTACCGATTTGCTGAAAATTCACCGCAAAATAGCTCCGCTTCGCGAAAACACAACTCCGGAGCATGTTGGCGGCGCGGCATACTTCCTTTTGAGCGATCTCTCCTTTGGAGTGACTTCGGAAATAATGTATGTGGACGGAGGCTACAATACTGTTACCGTAGGCCCGATTTCTGCATACGATAAGGAATGATTCCTCTTATACTCACTTTTTTGGGCATAGTCTCTGATCCAGACTTTGCCGCTAGCGATTCTTTGCAAATTGAAGTTCTTGAAACAGGCGCAACAGTCTCTGCGCATTTTAACAAACAGTTCAAGCTTGAACTGCCTAAAGACACGATTTGGAATATATGCATAAATTCCGAAAAATGCTATGAATTGAAATATCTGGGAGCGGATTCTGTTTTTTCCGCAGAAATTCAAGGCAAAAATGTGACATGGTTTGATGATGGAAGTTCAAGAGTTGAGAGTGAAGAGTTGAGAGTTGAGAGTGATAAGGAGTCTGATGCTGTTGCGCAGAGCGCAGGGGCTGAGCAGGTTACCGAGTTGCGGAAAGTGGTTGTGCAGTTGCGCAAAAAGCCTAAGCGCAAGCTTGGAGAATCTGTTGTAAGCGCTAAGAACATAAAGAGAATGCCGGGGCTTGCGGAGGCAGATGTTATGCGAAGCATTCAGGCTCTGCCGGGCGTGGTTGCCAGCTCGGATTTTAGCACTAAGATTTATGTTAGAGGCGGTGCCAGCGACCAGAATTTATTTTTGCTGGACAACGGAATTGTGTATTGCCCAACGCATTTCTTTGGGCTCTTCTCTACATTTTTGGTGGAAGCGGTTGATGATGTAAAGTTTTACAAAAGCGGTTTCCCGGCAGAATATGGCAACAGGCTTAGCTCGGTTGCGGCTATAAACAGCAGAAAGGGCGGAAACGATACTTTGGACGAATGGTTTTCAAAGAGTTCCATAAAGATAAGCACATTTGCCGCTCAAGCTCATACCGAAGGGCATAAGGGAAATGCAAGATGGGTTGTAGCAGCGCGCAGCACTTACATAAAGCAGATTTTGGATGCTTTGCAAGCTGCGGGCGCAACGGATTTTACCGTGGATTATAAATTTACCGATATTCAAGGAGCCTTTGATTATAAATTCAGCGAAGACAAGGAATTGCAGGTAGCTTTATACACAGGCGCAGACATTCTGAATTTCTCTCCTCTTTTCGTGGAGTGGGGAAATACTGTGATTCCTGTAAATTATCAGTGGCAGGTGAACGATAAATGGAGAAGCAATATCGGAATTTCTTATAGCCGGTTTTTTCAGGATTTTAGAATAGAGGATTTGCTTGGGATGGAGAATGGAGTTTCTACGTTTGCTATCCGCCAATCGCTTGCGTATTCCGGATTTGGAGATCATACTTTGGCATTCGGTTATGATTTGGAATTTTCCGAGATATTTTTTATACAGAACGTTCAGTTTACAGGGCAAAAATTTGAGGATGTGCCGCAGACTTTCCATCACATTTTATATGCTCAAGATACTTGGCGGCCAAGCTCCTGGGAGTTGCGCTATGGGCTAAGATTTAATTACCATGAGCTTTCGCAGCATTTTGGAGTTGAGCCGCGTCTTGCTATTTCGTGGGAATTCGCTGAGGATAACAAACTGGAATTTTATACGGGTTATTATTTTCAGTATTTGAACAATCTTATGTTTTCCGATATGGAGGCTCTGAACGAATTTTATTATCCATCGCGCAAAACTGCAATCAACGGGACGGTAAAGCCTTCGAGTTCAATTCTGAGCGCAATAGGTTATTCTCGCTCAAATATTTTTGGAATGTTCAATTTCAACACCGAAGCATATTACAAAACTCAGAACAATTTAACTGTTTATAGCCAAGAGAGCCTGGACGATTCAACTTCAAGTTTGGTGGAATCTTTGGGCGATATGATTACGTTTGGCGAGGGTTATTCTTTTGGCTATGAGGTGTCTTTGCAAAAGCCCGATGGTTTTGTGAGCGGCAGCATAAACTGGAATCAAGGCTGGTCTGTTTTCAAAGATGGCCCGAACAGCGCATATTTCCCGAATTGGCATCAGCCTTATGCATTGAAGGGAGATTTGAGTTTCAACTGGTTTGAGGAAAATTATTTTCTGCGCTCTTCTTTTCAATTGAAGTGGGCGAGCGGAATGCCATACACTCCGTATCTAGGTTATCTGTCTAAATTTCAGATGGATGAAAAATTTCCTGGCTATGATGTTGATGCTATTCAAGGCAATCGCAATGCCACTATGCAAACTCCTTATTTTCGCTTGGATGCAAAGATTATAGATTGGGGCAAAAAAGATAAATGGAATTTTGGATTTACAATTCTAAATCTCACCAATCACCAAAACCTGTTCTACACATTCTACCATACGCAGGAAAATCCTCCGACGGAGGAGAAGATTTACCAATTCCCATTCTTTCCGCTGTTATTGAATTGGGAGTATTATTTTTGAAACTTCGGAACCATAAGAAATCCGAGCTATGTAAACTCCGCTTGGAATGTTTTGCAAATTTACGCTGAGAGTTCCGCCGCTGCTCTGTTGTTTGAGAAGCAATTTTCCTTTCATATTGTAAAGGGAAATTTGCAAAGCCTTGTCTCCGAAAATATGCAAAGCGTCTTTGGTTTGCGCAATTTTGAAATTCTGAATAGTCTCGCGCTTTTTTACTGGATTAGTAGCGCCACGATCCACAAAATTTGACAGCAGCCTGATATATGCCAGTTGGTATCCGTTGCTATTCTCGGTGATTTCCCATGAGTTGATTGGCCAACCGACAGCTGTTTCTACATACATTTTTGCTGGAGGAAGGCCAGTTGGAATAGATACCAGGTTACACATTGCGTTGTTATCTGTTGAACCGCAGCTAGACGGGCAGCAGGCATCCCACTTATAATTGGCATTGGGACCGCCAGGCAGAAAACCGGGTGCTGGAGTTTTATCCTCGTTGAACCAAGAGTGGTAAAAAGTTTTTTGGCTTCTTGATGAACCATAGCGTTCCATGTTCGTAAGATAAACCATATTGAATGGATTAACGCCATGAATATAATGCAGATAGCCTTCAGCACGTTCCTTGAACTCCTGTGCATTGATGGAAGCATCTACTGTATTCCATTTATAAAAAGTCAGGCCGTAATCAGCTTTGGCTTTATTGGAACCCCAGTTGTAGTCTTTGATAAATGCACGGTAGCCATCGGATGCATAGCCGTTGGAACCATTAAAGTCGCCAGTTTTTGCAAAAGCCGTTTTCATACGATTTCTTATGTCGTTTTTCAAAGTTTGATTTCCTCTCGAGTTATTTATGTAGCGAATGTAAAGCATGTGAGACGAGTGTCTGTAATGATCCATAAAATTAGACCATGCAAACAATGGAAATTTTATGAGGTTTTCTTCTACAATTGCCAAAAGATTTTCGTTCTCTGTCAATTCAAACAGATACCACGCCGCTGTGGCTAAATTTTCATCTCGCGCAAAAGTGCCATTGTCTGTTATCTCCTGATTGCCGGCAGCCAGTCCAGACGAGTTATTGGAATTCACGTTGTTGCTGAACATTGAATCCGAATGCGCAATGCCCCACTCCCAAGCTTTGATAGCAGCGTTTTTAAATTCGTCAGAATCAAAAATGCGAGCTGCTATGGCAAAGGCTTTGGCTGAACCGAATGCAGCGGTTGCATTTGCCGGACCGTAGTAGCTCGGATTGGTGACGCTTGATGGTGGCGAGCCGTGCGCCAAGCCCTGCACGCTTAGCATTGAACCGTCGTTGTTTTGCATTTTCAAAAGCCAGTCCAGCCCCCATTTAGCTTCGTCAAGAATATCAGGAGTGCCGTTGCCAGATTCAGGAATTCCGAAATCATCGGTAAATGCGTTTGGATTTTCTTCGTACATCAGCAACATTTCTGCGATATAGTCTGCAGTCCATTTTGTGTACTTGTTGTAGTCTCCCGCATCAAACCAACCCCCGCTCAAATCTCTCTCGGTTGATGCAACGTTTTTTCTGAAAAAATCGCGCGTATATTTGTCTTGTGCAAAGCACATTGCATCTGTCCATTCTTCTCCTGCGTATTGCGCAGTCTTTGCCATGCCGGCACGCTGGTAGTAAAAAGTCTTGACCGCTGCTTTCAACACATCGTTATAAACATCATTGCCAATGCGGAATGAATATGAGCGGATATTGTTTGATTGATCCATAATATAATATTTTCCAGGTGCTGTTACGCTTGAAAAATCAAAGTGCCAGATTTTATCGCCAGAAGCCGCATCCGTTTGCCCAGAATTGAAAGCCGTTGGCGTGCCGCTAAAGGCTGCGGTTTGCGAAGCATTGTTTATAACCTGAAGCTGCGTACCAGGGTTATAATTTATCACTGCAATTTTCTTTGCCCCTTCTCGATAGCCAAACTGATCTACCATAATCGACTGAGCAAAGCAGAAAGAGGCGAGAAACAACAGGATAGCCATCATAATTTTAAAATACTAAATTCTCATTATGTTTTTTTCGATATTGGCTTTTATCCTAAGAAAATCGTTCTTTGAATTTCTTTACCCGATTTATTTGCTCAAATTTAGAAAGGAGAGAGACTACATTGCAGAGCGTTTGAAAAGAGCGAATTTAGGGCTAGTGCCAAAAGAAGTTTATAAAAATCTTTTTTTCAATGGCTTGGACAGCCTGAGATTTCTGCAAAATAAAAATGTTCCCGTGAAATTTGAGAATAGGAATTTGATACCGGAGGAGCCTGTTGTTTTTGTGAGCATTCATTTGGGAGCGTTTGAGATGTTGCATAGGGGGTTGATAAAATTAGTTGAGAGTGGAGAGTGGAGAGTGGAGAGTTGTGTGAATTTAATGGTTTCTGAATTTAGGAATAAGCGGCTGGATAATTTTTTGAATTCGGTTAGGAATGTGAAAAATTTAAACATTGTAAAAGACACAAGAATTTTAAAACATATTATTCGCAATAAAGAAATTTTAGCTGTGATGGCAGATCAGTCAAAATTTGGCGCAGAGTATTTTGATATTTTAGGCCAGAGCGTTCCGTTATTTTTGAAGTTGCCATTGACGGCAAACAAGCTCGGAGCAAGCGTTGTGCTTTTCAGGACTTTCAGGCAAGACGATGTGCATATTATTAGGATTGAAAAGGTGTATGAACCTGGGTCAGGGGTTGAGGCGGCGGAAATTGCTAAGATTTTTGAGAGTTGGATTTTGGAATATCCGGAGCAGTGGGCGTGGAATTATGCAAATAAATAGCTATCGCAAGTGGCTTTTCTTTTGACCTACCCTTGACAAGGAATAAATAATATTTTATATTTGCATTTAATTATTTGATTAAAGAGGTTTACTATGAAAACCAATCGTTTTCTCTTGGCGGCAGGCATCTCACTTGCCATGGCATTCACGTTTTCCTGCTCTGATGACGACGGCGACAAGGCTGTAGTGTCCTGCAAGACAGGAGTTTATCATAGGCCTGTAGCAGGACAAATGGTAGAGATATGTTGGGAAACAGCTCCTAATTTAGTTTGGGATTATGATTCTGATGGGAGTGTTATTGGCTCTGAAAAAGCATGTGACAGCGGTGAATTTTCATCAACTGAAGGCTGTCCGAGCGGATGGGTGGCAAAATGCGCTAAGGATGGCATAACCAGATATGTTTACGGTTCGGAAGGCATAACTTGCTCTGACTATTACGATGCTTGGTAATAGGAATTGGCTCAGATATAGGAGTTTTTTATGAACAAATTAATGAAACTTGCATTTATTGCGTGTTTTTTTGCGGTTACTGCTTATGCAGAGCACAATTCACCTTCTGAAGAGTCTCCTGCGGCAGCGGAGCCGGAATCGGCTCCTGAAGAAACTCCTGCAGCGGTAGAGCCGGTAATAGCGCCTCCAGCAGCAGCACCTGTTGCTGAAGCTGCTCCTCTGGTGAAGCCCGTTCCAGCAGAACCTGCGCCAAAAGCTCTGGCAGTTTATACAGGTTCTAATCCTTGTCATAAAGAGATGTTTGATTTGCCGAGTTCCAAAAAAAATTTCAATGTGTCTGATTTTATAAAAGATTTGGGAATTTCTGTTGCGAAGGTGAAAGCTTCTTGCAAAACGAAGTTTACCTGCCCTGACGACAAGAAAGTTATGGATGTTGGTTTGACTGCTGGTTGCATAAAGCAGTTGCCAACAACCCCTATGGAGATTACAGACCTGCTTAAAAGCATTGGCATGGACTTGACTGTGAATGCGGCTTTAGATTTGGCGGCTCAGTCTCCTGCGGCAATAGAATCTAATGTTGAGAAAGTTGAGAAAAAAGGTCGCAGCGGTTTTTGGGTGGCTTTGACTTTGGATTTGATAGGCGTTGGGCTTATTACCTATAGTGCTTTAGCAATAAACAGCGATGTAAACAATTACCACGATGATTATCGCCATATGCAGCCAGGCTATCCTAATTACATTTATGATGCTATGTGGGAAAAGGTGGAGGATGCTAGAAGCACAAGGAATATGTTGTATATAGTCGGAGGAGTTATTTTAGCCACAGGAATAGGAGTGCATATATGGTTTTAAAGCTAAAAGTTGCGCTATGCTTTGGCATGGCTTTGTTGTTTTTCGCTTGCGCAGATGCAGAACGCGATGGCTATAATGACCCAAAAAGCCAGAATTATTCCGGCGATAAAGGTGTTGGGGGTGGCATTGAGAAAGGTATATCTGAGCCTTGTGGCAATACGGTTGCTGGCACGAATACGGTTGCCTGCGGCGGACAAACTTACAAAACCGTGCAAATAGGTTCTCAAACCTGGATGGCGGAAAATTTGAATTACTATGGCGACAATAACGCTTTTAAAAACACCGATAGCTATAACTATGGAGTTCTTTACGATTGGGCCACTGCTATGGGTTTTGATTATAGTTGTAATAATTCCAACAGTAATTGCTCATACCAAATAAGGGAGCCATATCATCGCGGCATTTGCCCGGAAGGCTGGCACATTCCAACTGGCGAAGAGTGGGATGAGTTGTTTGGTTTTGTGGAAAAAGAAGATTGCAATACATATTCCAACAGCTATAAAAGTTATTGCAGCACGGCAGGCAAACATTTGAAGGCTACGTATGGCTGGGTTGCTAATGGCAGAGGCGAAGATACTTATGGGTTTTCTGCTCTGCCGGGTGGTTACTGTGAATCTCAATACTCCTGTTCCCAAGGAAGTTCGGGCTACTGGTGGAGTGCCAGCGAATTCTATGCTTCTTTAATCGATACCAGAATAATATCATACAGCAGTTATGCCGAACGGGATGGCAAGGATAAGAAGAATAGATACTCTGTACGCTGTTTGAAGGATGGTTCAACTGGGGGCAGCCAACCATTTGTTGGTGAACCTTGCGGCAATACGGTTGCTGGCGCAAACACTATTGCCTGCGGAGGCCAAACTTATAGAACAACGCCCATAGGTACTCAGCTTTGGATGGCAGAAAATTTAAATTATAATGTTCCAAATAACAATGCTGATGTGTGCTACGATAAAAATCCTAGCAACTGCGCTATCTATGGCCGCCTTTACGATTGGGCAACGGCTATGGGTTTTAGCCAGAGTTGCAATTCCAATTCCAGATCTTGCGCAAGCCAAATGCAGTCTCCGTATCATCGCGGTATTTGTCCCGAAGGCTGGCATATTCCGAGCAATGATGATTGGAATCAGTTGTATGATTATCATGGCGATGATAATATGCTCTATATGTCGGCTAAACATTTGAAAGCATCAGGAGGCTGGGTTAACAATGGTAGCGGCGAAGACACTTATGGCTTTTCTGCCCTGCCGGGAGGCAGCGGTGAAAACAACGGAAGCAGCGAATATTATTTTGGAAATATCGGTCATTACGGATACTGGTGGAGTGCTAGCGAATCTTATAACAATAACCTTCACTATGTTAAGGGACTGTTTATGTACAGTTCTGATTATATCAGCAATAACGAGCTTAGCAAATCGCAATTAGTTTCTGTGCGTTGCCTTAGAGATGCTCCCTTTGTAAGCAGTAGTTCTTCGGTTTCTAGCAGCTCGATTTCTTATGGCACTTTGACTTACGATAGTCAAACCTATAAAACCGTAAAAATAGGTACTCAAACATGGATGGCGGAGAATTTAAATTACGATGTTCTGGAAAATACAACGGATTTGTGCTACGATAGAAATCCCAGCAACTGCACTACTTATGGCCGTCTTTACGACTGGTCAACAGCTATGGGTTTTAGCCAGAATTGCAATAATTATTATTCTTGCGCAGACCAAATACAATACAAGCATCGCGGCATTTGTCCGGAAGGTTGGTATATTCCAAGCGATGAGGATTGGGATGTGTTAGCCGCAACTGTGGGAGGCGCTTCTACAGCGGGAACGATATTGAAAAATACGAGTGGATGGTATAATGAGAGTGGTGGCGAGCATAATGGCAATGGTACAAATAGTTATGGTTTTTCGGCCTTCCCAGGTGGTGCTGGCTACAGTTCTAGCTTCGACGGTGTTGGCTACAATGGCTATTGGTGGAGCATTAGTGAGTACGGTTCCTATGGTGCTTATAGCAGGCGCATGAATTTCTGGGATGAGAACATATATAAAGAATCCAGCAATAAATCCAGCTTGTTTTCTGTGCGTTGCTTAAAAGATGATTCTTTCGTTTCGAGCAGTTCAAATACATGCGATGGGCAAACATTTTATCCTCCGAGTCAGCGTTGCGCTAACAGAGTTATAGAAACCAAGTGCGGCACTTATACATGGTATAATGCATCAAGTGAAAATTTGCTGTGCGAGAATGGCATTGTTAAAACTAGATGCGGAACAAGTTGGAACTATTATAACGATTCAGATGTAAATTTGAGATGCGAGAATGATATTATAGAAACTAAATGCAGCTCGAGATGGTATGATGCTACGAAAGATAATTTGAGATGCGAAGATGGTTATAATTTACAAGAACTTTGCGGCACATGGTATTATGTTGCCGATAACCGTAGATGCATGAACAATGTTATAGAAACTAGATGCAATGCTTCCGATCCCAATAGCTGGTATGTTCCAAGTGAAAATTTGAGGTGCTACAACAATGTTATAGAAACTAAATGCGGCTCAGAGTGGTATAATGCTTCAAATATTGCAAATGAAAGGTGCAATAATAATGCTTTTGTGGAAAAAAGGTGCGGTTCAAATAGCTGGTATAGAGCTTCAGATACAAATTTGGATTGCCAGAGTGGCGTTATAGTAACAAAATGCGGCACAGACGGTTGGTATAATGCTTTAGATGAAAATAAGGCCTGCCAAAGTAATGTTGTAGTAACTAAATGCGGCACGGATTGGTACGATGCTTCAAATGCAAATTTAAGATGCCTGAGCAATGTTTTACAAGTTAACTGCGGCGGTTGGACAAATGCTTCTGGGAAGCTCTGTTACAATAACAGTCAGATGGTGGACAAATGCGGAATTAATCCGCAAGCTTATAATCCTAGTTTATATGAATGCAAGCTGGATATCAATCCTAATGGGATATTTTTGAAAAATCCTGTAGATTATCAAGACGAAGATTACGAAGCTGTTTTGATTGGCGAGCAAATCTGGATGGCAAGGAATTTAAATTACGATGTTCCAGATAATACAACTGATGTGTGCTATAACAATAGCAGCAGTTACTGTGCGAGCTACGGTCGTCTTTACAATTGGTCCACGGCTATGGCTCTAAACACAAATTGCAACTCCGTCACTTGCGCAAGTCAGGTTCATTCATCCAAGCACCGTGGCATTTGTCCCGATGGATGGCATATTCCTAGCGATGCGGAATGGACAACGCTGACAAATTATGTTGAAATCCAAGGAGACTGTACTAACTGTGCTGGGACAAGGTTAAAGGCTACGAGTGGTTGGAGTAGCAGTGGTGATGGCACGGATGACTACGGCTTTTCGGCCCTGCCGGGCGGTTACGACTACTCGGATGGCTATTTCCACGTTGCTGGCTACCAAGGCTACTGGTGGAGTTCCAGTGAGTACGAGCTCAGTAGCGACATCGCCTACAGCCGGCGCATGTTCTACCTCTACGAGTACGCCAACGGGTACAACGACTATAAGACGGGCTTGTTCTCTGTTAGGTGTCTCCAGGACTAAAGCGCATAGTGCTTGCGTAGCAATGGGCGTTACTGTAAGCTGCGAGCATTTATGCATAGCATAAATTACCTCCAGAGGCTTGAAAATAATTCTATTTTAATACGTAGGTAAAATGTAAACAGGAGGTAACTATGAAAATTTTAGCACTGGTGCTGGCCATAGCCGTTTCATCTGCCTTTGCTGGCGGGGGCAAGAAAAACAAAGAAGAATGGAAAGCGTTCAAAGAATGCAAACAACGTGTTGAGCAAGGCGCAAAGGAAGATTGCTCTGCGCTCAAGCCTACAAAAGATAAAGCCTGGAAAAAAGACAAAAAAA
>WQSA01000022.1 GCA_009788135.1 Candidatus Fibrimonadales bacterium | reverse complement strand
CTCTTCATGGAGCGGCTGAACGACGTAGCTTTCGTTATAGAAGACAAGCTGGTCGTGCTATTGGAGCACCAGTCGTCGCTGAACGAGAACATCCCGCTGAGAATGCTTTCTTACATAGCCCGGGAATACGAGATGATGACGAGCAGCAAGGATTTGTACAGGGAGAAGAAAATAAAAATACCGACCCCTGAATTTGTAGTTTTGTACAATGGCGAAAAGGAAATGGCCGATTTCGCCGAAATGAGGCTGTCCGAGGCTTTCGAATTGGAGAGCGAAGCGAGCCTCGAATTGGTAGTGAAGGCCTACAACATAAACAAGGGCAGGAACCCCGGCATACTGTCCAGAAGCCGTTCTCTAAGCGACTACGGCGAGTTCATAGCCGAGGTGAGGGCCTGCTACGGCAGGCAGAAGGATTTGAAGCTTGCGGTCAGGACTGCAGTCAGAAGCTGCATAGGTCGCGGCATATTGGTTGATTTTTTGGCCCGTCACGGGTCGGAGGTAGAGAACATGCTTTTTGGCGAGTGGAATTGGGACACGGCCCTAGAGGTCCGGTACGAGGAAGGCTTCGAAGATGGCGAAGCCAGAGGCAGAAACGAAGGCGTAGCCATCGGCGAAACCCGTGGCATGTCCAAAGTCTTTTCCCTTTTGGAGCAGGGTGTCCCCTTAGCGAAGGCCAAAGAAATGCTCGGACTGCAACCCAACTAACCCTCATATCTAGCATCCGACCTTATACCACAGCAATGTGCTTTTTTATTCTCAATTCTCAATTAAACCATGAAATCTAAGTTTTTTCAGCGTTTACTATAGAAAAAGCTCAGCAAATTTGAGGATTTTGGAAAACTGGGCAATCGTATATTTTTTTTCTAGATTTCATTCATTATGCAAGTTAAGTTTATTATGGCTTTGCTGCTGCTACCCCTACTGGCACTGGCGCAGGATCGTTACGTTATTACCGGCAGTAGCGGGTCGTTTATCGCTAAAAAAGGCAACGCAACTGTGGCAACTGGCGCTATCCAAAGCGTGATTGAAGGAATAAGGAGCGATGTAGACGGCGCGGATTGCGAGATACAGTTTGGGGATGGCACAAGCGTGCTGGATATAGGTTCGGAAAGCATAGCTTTTTTTGATCATTATACCATTCCTGCTTATGAGATGACTCCTTATATTTGGGGTAAAATTGCGCTTTTTGGCAAAATAAGTTCAACAAGTGAAAGTGCAACTATTACGATTTATACATATATACTAGCTTATGCAACTGAAATTTATGCAGATATAACAAATAACTACAGCGATGGCTCTGCTATTGTAAGCTTTGGGTCTTTGGCTTTGGGTGGCAGCCCTAATATAGTAGGGTCTTTGGGTGCTACTGCTACCATGAGCGTAATAACAACAGGAGATAATGCGTTTGCTCCTGGCAATAAACAGTACTTGCTTAATTTGGATGGTTCTGCAGATGGCGCGGTTGCGGTAACAAACGGCAAAAATTTTATTGGAAATTTTAAGGTTGCAGGGAGTGATTATACTTTGGCGATAAGTGGGAACAATCTTGTTGTAAAAGAAATACCGCTTGCCTACATCATTACTGGCGCTGACGGGTTGTTTACGGCTAAAAAGGACGGCTTACAGATTGGAACAACAGGTACAATTCAAACTGTAATTGACGCAATAAAAAACGATTCCAAACGTAAGCCTTGCGAGATACAGTTTGGCGACGGTACAAGTCCGTTGGATATAGGTGAAGATCTCATAGAATTCAAGAACTCCTCTTTTACAAATTCAAATTGGGGCAAAATAACGCTTCTTGGCAAAATAACAGCGGAAGAGAAATATTATTCAGGGGTCATAAGACTTGAGGGCTATAGCGGCTATACTGAATACCCTATAGAAGCAGAGAGCAAAGTTGATATCACAACAACTGGCAACTCTCGTTACGCAATTAAAATTTTTAACTCAATTTTAACTATCAGCAGCGGAACACTTTATGCACCGGGCAAAGGAACTAGCGGCGCTAGTATTGGTCGTACTCTTGATGTCAGCGAGAACTCAACCATAAACATTACAGGTGGAACTATTTCTTCAACGGAAGGAAATGCCATTCTCGCCTCTAATTATAATATAACAATAAATATAAGCGGCGGAAAGATTTCCTCAACGAAATACGCAATTTACAATAGTAGTGAAAGACTACAAATAAACATAAGCGGTGGAGAAATTGATGCTGTTGGTGGCTATATAGTAAATATCACAGGAGGAACCATTTCCTCAGTTTCTGGCAATATAGTTTTGGGAGGCAGCCCAAATATAACAGACTCTATAAGCACAAGCGACTTGAGAATAACCACAACAGGAGAGAACTCTTTTGCTCCAGGAAATAAAATTTACAATATTGCTTATTCAAACACTTATAATATAGGCGAAACGGTAGTAACAAACGGTAAAAATTTCGCAGGAAACTTTAAGCTTAAACGTAATGGATGGGAATTAGTTCCAGATGGAGAAGACCTTGTTATGGTATTTCCAAACACCCCACGTTATATAATCACTGGTAGCGGCGAAACATTTACGGCTAATAAAAATGGCGGCTCTCGGGTAGGAGTGGCTAATAAACCAATCCAAGAAGTAATCAATGCCATAAAAGCTGATACGCAAGGAGACCCATGCGAAATACAGTTTGGGGATCTCACAACTGAACTTGATATAGGTGATGCAAATATAAGCTTCACAAACACCTATTATCCAAGCAATTTTTGGGGCAAAATAACGCTTTTTGGCAAAATAACTTCATCAAACAACACACAGTACAGTGGTGGCACTATACTCATAAGCGGACCATCTGTTGAGAGCAAAGCAGATATTGAAAACACCAGCACTGGCAGTTATGCAATTCGCAACCAAGGAGCAGGATCCTTAACAGTTAGCGAAGGCAATATTTATGCAACAAATACTGCTATTGCTTATGGCTCATTAACTGTTACTGGCGGAACAATTTCTGCAATGAACGATGTAATTCTCAGGCCAAGTTCGCTACTGATAACAGGTGGGGCAATAAAAAATCTAAATAATGGAACTGCTATTTATTTTCAAGATTCTGAATGTATGGGAGATTGTCCAGAGTTTCCTATTGTCGCTTTAGGCGGCAATCCAGACATAACAGGCGAAATAAAAATGGGATATGATACTAAAGGCTTGCTTGTTATCACAAATGGGGACAACGCTTTTGCACCTGATGTCGATAAAATTTACACTCTTGGCTTTTTTGAGGGCGATATTGGGTATGATTCTCCATACTTAATTGATCATAATCATTACGTTGGAAAGATAGCGGTATCTGAAGGCAAAAATTTTCTTGCGAATTTTGAGCTTGCAAATGTTTTTTTGGATTTGATAGAAGATAACAACGATATAAAAATGGTGGCAATTCAACACTACATTATTAACAGTAGCGGCACGACTTTTACTGCTACCAAGAATGGCACAACTGTGGGAACAGCTAATCAACCGATACAAGACGTAATTAATTCTATAAAATCCGATGCAAATGGCAAATCATGCATTATACAGTTTGGAAATGGCGAAAATGAATTGAACATAGGTTCGGCAAGCATTCTTTTTGACGATACGGAAGCTCCTAGTTGGGGCAGAATAACTCTTCTTGGCAAAATAACAGGAGCTGATGCAAGTGCCAAAGCGACTATATCCTTAAATATGAGCAAAAGCGGGTTGGTGAAAAGCATAGCGGAAATCAGAAATACCTATTATCATATTAGTGGTAGCGGCAATTCAATTGCAAACAACGGCGCTGGAACTTTAATCATTGATGGCGGCGGCGTTTATAAAACAAATAGTAGATCATGCCTGATTAAAAATACCTCTACTGGATCAGTAATTGTCAGAAACGGAACTGTTTCTGCAACAGGTGATTGGTCATCAGCTATTTGCAATAGCACCGGCAATATAACTATCAGTGGCGGAACAGTATCTGCAAGAGATGCATCTGCAATTGATAATTTTGGAATAGTAATAATTAGTGGCGGTACGCTTGGTTATATTGAAAATAACGGCGGAACAATGATAATTAGCGGCAGCACGCTTAATAATATTAACGATAATAACGGAACAATAACAATTAGCGGCGGCACGCTTAATAATATTAACGATAACTACGGAACAATAACAATTAGCGGCGGTACTATTAACGGAAATGTTTCTAATGGGTCAATTGCTTCTAAAGCATCAATTGTTTTGGACGGCAACCCAGAAATAAAAGGATATATAAAAACTGAAGTCGGAAAATTGAGCGTAATAAGCTCTTCTTTTGCTCCAGGAGATAAAATTTACACTCTTAACTTTGATGAGAATGATTATGTTCCCCGTGGAAAGATAGCCGTAAAAAACGGTGCTAATTTCACTGAAAACTTTAAACTTGAAAAGGAAGCCTATGGGCTGCTGGCGAGAAACGGCGATCTTGAAATTCAGCCGATTGTCGAGATAACCATAAGCCCAACTGAAAACGGCACGGCAAAAGCCAACGTGGCATCATCAAAATTGCCAGCCGGCACTCAAGTAACTCTTACCGCCACCGCAGATGAAGGTTATCGTTTTATAAGATGGGTGGCAACAAGCTATAAAGAAATTGCCATTAATAATCTGGAAAACCCAGCAACCTTTGAAATGCCAGATGACGATGTAAAAATAAACGCTGTGTTTGCAAAGCTTTATGCAGTAACCATAATTGTAGATGGCGGCGAAGATGCTGGCAACAATGTTGAAAGCAATGACTACTATGTCGCAGGCGATACCGTTACGCTCACTCCCAATGCTGCAGAAAACTGGGAATTCATAAAATGGAGCAGCTATGTAACCATCACCAATAACACTTTCACAATGCCAGCAGCAAATGTCGAAATAACCGCAACATTCAAATTTCAATCAGGATATAAATACGTCAAAAATGAAACAACCTATACAATAACTAAATCTGCCAGCGAAAATAGCATCCAAAACATAATCAGCCAAATAAAAACTGCTGCAACCGGAGAAGACTGCTCAATACAATTTGACAATCTAAATATAGGCACGGCAAGCATAGAATTCGGCGGCACAGAATGGGGCAACATAACGCTTTTGGGTAAAATAACATCATCAAACGCCAGCGCAAACGGAGCAATATATTTAACCGGCAATGTCTCTCTGGATAGCAAAGCTGATATTGCAAAAACCAACGGATATGCAATCAACAACAAAGGCACCGGAACCCTAACAATAAGCAGCGGAAACATCTCCGCTGAAAACAACGCTGTATTCAACTTCTCCAGCGGAACCATAGACATAACCGGCGGAACAATTTCCGCAAAAACAAATGCAGTTTACAACGCTTCCACAGGAATAATAAGCATAACAGGAGGAACCATTTCCGCACAAGAAAAGGCAAGCGCAGTTTACAACGTAATGGGCTCCATAGTCTTAGGCTCCAGCCCAAGCATAACAGGCTACATAACAAAATTAGCCCCAATAAGCACTCTAAGCATTCTCGCAAACTTTGCCCCTGGAGAAAATATTTACACCATTGACTTTGCCAGATATCTGGAAGGCAGCATAGCAGTAGCAAACGGCAGCGAATTTGCGCAAAACTTTGCCCTTGCAAACAAAGCATGGCAATTAACAGAAAAAAACAATGCTCTCATAGCATCGGGCCAAACATCACCCATAATCAATAAAACGATAGCGCTTGAAAATATACCAGCAAATGCAAAAGTGCAAATCTACAATATAAAAGGCAAATTCCTTTATAACTCTCAATTCTCAACTTTAAACTCTCAGATCTCAAAACTTCAAGCTGGAGTTTACATTGTCAAAGCCAACAATCAAAGTTTTAAGGTAACTGTAAAATGATGCGAACAATAAAATTCTTCTCGCTCATATTTTGCGCAGCATTGTTTTTATCTTGCTCGGCAGACTTTGAATGCCTGCATTGCAAAGAAGATTTTTTTGAAAATGCCGCTTTGTCAAGCAGCTCCAATGCTGTCTCATCTTCATCGTCTTCGTCATCTTCAGACGCCGCGATTTCATCTTCAAGCGATTTGAATAATTCAAGCAGCTCAGATACCGCCTCTTCTTCAAGCGAAAGCGACCCGTATCTCTTGGAACCAGACAATTATGAAGCGAAAATTGTTAAAAGTAAAATGTGGATGACGGAGAATTTGAAAAAAGGAGGTTGCTCCGAACTGCCCCTGCAAGATGATTGGCACTGCGCAATGTTTGGCCGACTTTACAGCAGAAACGAAGTGGCTAATGCCTGCACCGGCGACTGGCGGTTGCCAACCTACGGAGAATTTGAAGAATATTTGGATAATGGCGGAGAGATTGATTTGCCAGGATATTGGAATGGCAATGAAATAGAAGGCATTGGCTCTTATGGAATTTGGTTTGTTGCCGAAGGAGAGATAATTCAAGTATCGGGAGAAGAAGTTGGTGAATTTATAAACGACTCCAGTCCAGCCAATTTTTACAGCATCCGTTGCATAGGGAAATACTGACAATGAAAAAAAATCTGTTAATTTTGATTCTGGCAATGATTCAAACAATCAATGCCGCAGCGGTTGTTGCCGTTTTGGAAATAGTTCCAGCAGACGAAGCCGTTGAAATGACTATCTCGGAATATCGCCTGCTAACAGACGAATTGCGCAAAAAGGCAAGAGAATCCTTGCCATCGGAATTTTCGATTTTAACAAGAGACAATATCATCTCGCTTCTGCCTCCGGATGAAGAAGAAATGGAGTGCCTCGCAGAAAGCTGCGCTATTAACATAGGAAGAGCGATAGGGGCAGAATACGTAACTCAAGGCTATATACGCAAATTCCAGGAAAAATTGACGCTAACAGTTGAACTTTACGCTTCCATAAGCGGAAACTTGTTGGGCAGTTTTGTGTCCGTGCAGGAAAACGCAATGGGCCTTCTCAATGAAATAAGCGCAAATGCGCCAATATTGTTTAAAAAAGTGCCTATGGAGAAAAAAGCGGAGAATGAGGAATTAAACGCTCAGCTCTCAACTATTGACCCTCAACTGGAAAAGAAGCCCAAAACCCCATTCTTTGTAGCCATAGGCCTCGATGTTCTCGGCGCTGCCGCTATTGGCATTGGAATATACCAGAATTCCCAGGCCAGCAAGCTCCACAAAGATTATAAAAATATGCTCAAAAACCCTGATGAAAGCAAAAAAGACGCTTACGACAAAGCGCTGGAAAAAGCCAATGATGCAAAAAACGCCAAAGACGCTTGGCTTATAATCGGCAGTACCTTGCTAACAGCGGGAATAGCAGTTCACATCTGGTTTTAATTTTCTACCTTCCTTTGCATGGTAAAGTATTACAAACTGCAAGTTGAAGTTGGGCGAATTACCGCTACCGAGCGGCACGATGCGCAAATAACAACGCTAGTTTGTCCAAGCCAGGAAGAAATCAACGCTTTAATGCTAGATTCCCAACTTGACGAACATACCATAGCCTCCGCATTTGACACCGAAGAGCTTGCACGTTTGGAATACGAAGACGACTATACCGCTATAATTTTCAAAAAACCAAAAAGCTATAACGCAGAAGACAGGTTTCTGTTTCGCATAACTTCTTTCGGAGTTTTCATATTCAAAGACAAAATCGTTATCTTGAGCGATAACGAGCTTCCGATTGCAGATGAAAAGCGTTTTTCGCGCATAACCTCGCTCAATATGTTCGTGCTCAGGCTCTTGAACTATTCCGCATACCACTTCAGCGAGCACGTGCGCATAATAAGCCGCGTAAACGATGACCTGGAAGCCAAGCTTGTAAGTTCCATGGAAAACAAATATCTGCTTTATATGTTCGGGCTGTGCAAATCTCTGGTGTATTATCTTGATGCCATAAGCTCAAACCAAACAGTGCTGCGCAGACTTCAAAGCTGGCGCAATTTGACATTCACAGAAGATGAAAAAGACCTGCTGGACGATATTTACATTGAAACCTCTCAATGCTTAAGGCAAACCGAAAATCTCTCAACCGTTCTCTCCAGCATGATGGATGCGCGCGCAAGCATTGTTTCCAATAACCTTAACACGCTTATGAAGAGATTGAATGTACTTACCATTGGAATAATGGTGCCTACATTTGTGGTTAGCTTCTTCTCCATGAATATACTGTACCCATTCCAGATGGGAGCAGAATTTCAACATCCTTATTCCTTTTGGATTATTGTAATATTGGTAATACTAGCTACAACAGGCTTCCTGTTCCTGCACAAGAAGCATAAATTGTAGCAAGTTACACAGGCTCATAAGTCTTGTGGAAAATTCTTTCGTTTACAATGTAGCAGTCGCCTAAGTCGCCTTCGTTGGCAACGAGAAAATCGCCGGGCTTGCCGGAATAGTATTTTTCGGTATCCCAGTAGGTGAATACTTTTGTGCGCTTTTCAACTTGCTTTGCCCTTACAACTTTTTCACCGTTTGCAAAACATATTTTGGAAAAACGAGAAATGGGCTGTTTTCTTCCAGTAGCTCTGTTTATTATGGCAGGCGGATATTCAAAAACTTCCTGATATTCATCGTTCAAGGCAATGTAATTCTTTTCAAATTTCTCGCGCAAAATTGGATACACTTCGCCTTCTATGCCTATCATGAAATAGATATTGTCTTCGGCAATCTTGTCCACATCGCCTTCCAAAGTACGGATTGTGATTTTTGTCCCTGGCTGAAACAGATCTTCGCATTTTGCAAAGCCAACCGGCACCTGAAGCTTCTTGTAGCGAGGCGCAGAAGCGAAATCAACTTTGGTTTTTCCTGCGTAAATTTTATCGAAAGCAACCAGATATTCTTTCAATCTGGAAATCAGATATTCTTCCGAATTTTTCAAAAAACCGCCGGCTTTTTCCAAATTGCCGCCTCCGCCTCCAAAGCCATCGCACAAAAACGCCGCAATTTCGTTTGCCATTATTTCGCGATTGCAGCTGCGAATGGAAAGTTTTATGCCATCGTTTACGTTTGAAAATACAATGCAAGCCTCAAGAGAATCCACTTGCATGGCTATATCGCTTGAAAATCCGAGAATATTCGGGTCGCAGGGCTCGGCTCTGAACAGGCCTATATTATCAATAATATCGCATTTCTTTAAAGAGTTAGACACTATGGATAGTTCAGGCATTGTCAAGTTTGAGTTTTTCAGTTTTTTTATCAGAGTTTTATCGTGATAGGTTTCTGCCAAATCTCTGTCAAAAGGGTGCCTTGTTTCCGTGAGCCCGTTTGTATCGGTATAAAGCCCGTAATACAGTGCCGTGCTTATTTTTTCGTCTCTTATAAAAGAGCCTATGTTGTTTTCTCTCAGCAGCATGGTGTAAACAAGGGTTGCGCAACTGCCAAGCGTTGAATTTATTTCGCAGAGTTCATTTTCCTGTATTTCGCTTATATGGTGGTCTATAACGGCAAATTTTTTGCATGGAAATTTTTCCACGTTTGTCGCTCCGTATTGGCAGTCCACGGTTAAAAGCAGATCCGCTCCTGAGAGCTCGTGAACCATTTGCACTTCTATGCCAAGCGCTTCTATAAACATGAGCAGGCTCGGCTTTGTTATATTCATTTTGCCGCCATAGATTATTCTGGCTTTGCAATTATTCCGTTCAAAATATTTCTGCAAAACCCATGCGCTAGAAACAGTATCTGCATCGGGAATATTGTGCATTTGCAAAACTATGTTCTTGTACGAAGTCAAACTTGAGAGTTTCATAGAGGGTTAATATAGTAAAACAGCAACTTTTTAGCTTTTAAAACCCCAAAACGTGCAGTGTATCTGCTTTTTCTGCATATTTGACACACTTTTGACATTAAATTTTTAAATTTCTAGAAAAAAGGGGGTATATTATGCTTGACCCAATTTATTTGATTATTATGGTGATCGCAATTGCGCTTTCCGGCGGTGCGGCTTTTATGGTGAAAAGCCGATTTGCCAAAGCCAACCAAGTTCCAATCGCCAGCGGCTATACGGGCGCGCAAATCGCGGAACAGCTTTTGAGAAATGCCGGCATAACCGATGTAAGCGTGCATGAACACAAAGGCTTCCTCTCAGACCACTACAATCCCATGAACAAAACGCTTAATTTAAGCCCGGATGTTTACAAAGGCCGCACAGCGGCAGCAGCCGGCATTGCCGCGCACGAAGCCGGGCACGCAATTCAACATGCGCAAAACTACTTTCCAATGTGGGTACGCTCAGCCATAGTTCCCGTGGCAAACATAGGGAGCAATCTTGGACCATGGCTGGTTATAATTGGCATATTGCTCGGCGCAGGCGTTGAAATGAATTCTGGAATAGGACACTCTCTCGCCGTTTTGGGCGTAGCGCTCTTTGCTGTGGCAACCGCTTTCACTCTGATAACCGTTCCCGTTGAATTTGACGCTTCTGCAAGAGCAAAAAAGCAGTTGGAGCATTTGAGCATAGTCAAGCAAGGCAATGAATCTTCCGCTGTTTCTTCTGTTTTAACAGCCGCTGCCATGACTTACGTGGCCGCTGCCATAAGCGCAGTTTTGCAACTTTTATACTGGGCATACAAAGCCGGTTTAATAGGCGGTAGAAGAAATTGAAGCTGTATAAGGATTTTCTGGGAGAGCTTTTTCCCCAGTGCGAGCGGGTTCGCAAAGTTTCTCTGAATGCGGGCCTGAACTGCCCAAGTTTTTGCGCATATTGCAACAACAGCTCTTTTAGCCCGGCGGCAAAAACCGAATTGCCTGTTTTAAAGCAGCTTGAAGCCGGCATAAGAAACGTGAGAAAAAAGAATTGCGGAATCCTCGCTTATTTCCAAAGCTATACAAACACGAATGCTCCAGTCCAGAAACTCCGCGAAATCTTTACGCCCGTTATTTCCAATAGCGATGTTGTAGGACTTGCCATAGGAACTCGCCCAGACTGTTTGCCAACCGATGTTGCAGAACTGCTCGCCGAGCTGAGCAAGATAAAACCTGTTATCGTGGAAATAGGCATTCAAACTGCAAACGATGAGACTCTGAAAAAAATAAACCGCAATCACACAGTGCAATGCTCGCGCGATGCGGCTCTGCTTTGCAAAAATTCAGGTCTTGTCACAACTGCTCACATAATACTCGGACTTCCCGGCGAAAACATGAGCGATTTTATAAACACCGCAAATTTGGTAAAAGACTGCGGATTTTCCTCAATCAAAATTCATCCTCTGCACATAGTCAAGGGAACTCGCTTTGCAGAGGAATATCAAAAAGGCAAAATAAAGCTTTTGTCTTTTGAAGAATACTGCAAAGCGGCCGCAGAAGTTATTCGCATAGTTTCCCCGGATATAGCCATAGAGAGAATAAGCGCCGAATCCCCAAAGGAACTTCTTATAGCCCCGGACTGGGGTGGAGACAGGGCTAAAATTGGGGATTGCATTGGCAAATTATTGGACGGGAATGAGTAGAACACGGTTTCCGATTTTCACTATATACATCCCTTTTGCCTGAACCTCTATTTTCATATTGTCTGAACCTTTATTCGCGCTATTAAATGATTTGCTTGATATAAGTTTGCCGCTTAGGCTGTAGAGTTCCACTTTTGCGTTTTGCGGCAGGTTTTCCAGAATTATTGCGCTGCCAACTGCTTTTGCGCTGATGGCGGATTTCGCTATGGCCGGTTTGGGGATTGCAAATGTGGGATCCACTGATACTTCCGGGATTTCTATAAAGCCAGTATTTTCGCCATTTTCGTATGAGATTCCGAATTTGTCATCTTTAATTGCCCAGACTGCAGTTGCTGTTCCGGTTGGAAGTATGGTTAAATGAGTGCTTGAGCCTATGGCATAAATTATGGGGTTCGTGCTGGTAGGCTTGGTCCATGCAACTATTATGGCATTGTTTGGTGCAGGAGGCTCTCCAGCGTTTAGGTTATATGTGTTGGTTATAACGCTGTGCCTTGTGCCCGTTCCAACTACAATGCCTCCATTAAGATTTAATATGCCCCCGCTAGAAGCATATATCGCGCTGCTACTGCCGTAACCAGCGGTATTTCTGCTTATTTCTCCACCGGTCATGGTGAATGTTCCGCCGCTGCCTACATATACGGCAACGCCATAGCTTGCAGCATTCCCGCTTATCTCTCCGCCGGTCATGGCGAATGTTCCGCCGCTGCTTACATATACGCCGCCATTTCCATTAGTCGCATTATTATTGCGCACAATAGCACCTGAATTCATAATAAAAGCGCCGCCATTGTTGACCATTAATAGAGAACTGTTGCTGCCGGCAACAAAATTTCCATTGTTATTGCCATCAATAATTATATTTTCCAAAATAAGAGTCGCACCAGCTTGCACGGTGAATAAATAACCGCTCGTTCCCCGCATTAGAGTGACAGGTTCTGCATGATTAACGCTGCTGATTGCAAGCTTTGCGCCATTAGCGTTAGCTGGAATATTCACAAGAGAATTGAGCGTAATATCCCGGCATAATTTGATATTCATATCCTCTTTTGCCGTAGCATAAGAAGCTATCAATGCATAATAATTGAACGCAGCATCGCAATGCGAAGCGGTTATAGCAAGCGTAATCACGGATGTAACCAGCTCTGTTCCCCCGCCTTTATTCAAGCTCACCGTAAATCGATAACCGCCGTCTGTACCCAGCGGATCGCTTTCGGTTATAGCAACAGCCGCAGCAAAATCAACATCGTTTACTGCAGCGCCCACGCCATTCAAATCAAGCTCAGCGATTGCTTTCTCAACAAACTCTCTTGCCGCACCCAGCGTATTTAAAGTTGACTGCGATACCGGGCCAAAACCCATTGTCTCAATTCTTGCCTGTGCCATTGCAATATCGCTGTTGTCCTGTACCGCATCGTATGTTCTCATAGCGATGGTCACGGAATTGTTGCCGCTCAATGCCACTGTAACCAAATTGCTTCCGTATTCTCCATTGTTGCTGGCCTCTATGAATTGAGAGTTTTCTGGAAGCCAAAGCCATGCAACGCCACGATCCAGCATATTGAAATTTCCATCTGCATAATTGCCGCCTGTTATTGCTGGTCTTATAGTGTAATTGCTGCGCATAACCTTTGCGCCGTTAACTTTGCCATTCTCCGAATCAACAACCGTTACCTTTACCGGGTAACGCTTTATTCCATCTGACCAATTGCCTGTGATTAGATTATTCGCTACGAAAACCGAACCTCCAGCGATAGTTATGCTTGTTTTTAATTTGGCAACCTCATTAGCCTCTCCTCCAACACCTATATCATTAGCAGAACCGCTGCCTCTAGCATTAACCGTTCCTCCCGTAATGTTTATTATGCCACCCGAACCGCCAATGCCTGAGCCACCCAAATCGCTACCGTTATAATACACGCCGCCGCTCGCAGTTACAGTGCCGCCCGTGATATTTATAACACCGCCTGAACCGCCGAAGCCGCCGCCGCCAATGCCTGTCCCGGTGCCATAATAACCGCTTGCAGCAATTACCGTGCCGCCTGATATGCTTATAGTGCCGCAATCTAAACCTCTAGCGCTGCCAATGCCTGCGCCATTTGAACCGCCGCTTGCAGCAAGGGAACCGGTGCTTTCTTTCGTTATAACAAGAGTTGAGCCATTAGACGCTTCAAGCCCTGCCCTATCCGTTCCGCTTCTGAGAACATTTTCGCCTTCAAGAGTGAGATTTACCGTTGCATAATTCATATCAAAAGCGCTTAATCCATTATTGCTCATATCAATGTTTACGCCAGACAAGGTGATGTTTGCATTTACACCGGAGGCAATTGCAATTCTATCCGCTTTAGTGCTGGCTATGCCGTCTATCATGCCTATTGCATAAGTTCCGTTGCCTGTAATTGTCAGTACCCCTTTTGCATAAGTATAGTCCGAGTCGCCGGAAACAACAAGTACCGGTTCCGTTGGCTGATTGCCTGCAACTGTTCCAATAACATTTCCGCCATTCTCAAGAATTATCATGCCGTTATTCGTTAATACATATCCGCTTTGAATTGTCAAAGTTTCACCATCTGTTATGAATAGATTCCTGTTAAGGGTAATATTTTGCGCAATGGTAACATTGCCATGCATAGTTCCTTCATTGTCAATAAACACAATAGCCGGCCCCAGGTTTTCGCCAGTTGGAAGATAAGTTTGGTTTGACGATGCAAATACAATTGCATTGCCGTTGAGCTTGTTTATTGTACAGCCAAAGCCGCCAAAACCGTTGCCAATGTCTGCAGCGCTTCCACCGCCGCTTACATTGATAGAGCCTCCTGAAATGTTTATTGTGCAGTCTAAACCGGAAAGACCGGTGCCAATGCCTGCGCCTCCTTGCCATCCGCCTCTCGCTTCTATTGCGCCGCCAGCAATGTTTATTGTACCAACCGCTCCATTTTGACTACCGCCAATGCCTGCCTGGCTGCTTCCTCCTGTAGCGGTTAGCCTGCCCATATTAGCTCCGGTTGACTGCGAATAAATGCTAAGGCTATTGCCTTTTCCAACTTCAATTCCTCCATTGTTTGCATTCAAATGAGAACCGTCCCCAAGAATAATATGCACTTCATCGCCAGATATGGCAAGGCGGCTTGAATAAGAAATATTGCCCTGCGCAAAATACCATCCGTCTGTCAGCTTGGTTTCTTTCCCTGTGAGAAGCGTATAAGATGCAGCGATAATGGGCTTCACATCCACTCCGAGAATTTCTATAAATTCATTGTCTCTGTACAAAATGCCAGACTTGCCATTCTCAATTGCCCAAACCGCCGTTGCTGTTACCGGCAAGGCAGTCAAAAAAGTATTTTTGCCTTCAATGTAATCAGATGGGTCCTGGCTATCCAGTTCAGCTATTGCTATTACAACTCCATTATTGAGATAGTATAAACCTTGAACAACAGAGGTTATATTTATGCCTGCTCCAACTACTATCCCGCTGTTTAAATTAAATTCCGATTCGCCGTGTGAATTCGATATATACACGCCGCTGCCATAAGAGGCTGCATTGCCGTTTATTTCTCCGCCATTCATATTGAATACGCCGCTGCTGCCTATAACATACACGCCGCCGCCAAAAGTGGCAGCATTGCCGCTTATTTTGCCGCCGCTCATAGTAAATTTTCCATTCGCAACATACACGCCACCGCCATTGTCTGCATTATTATTGCGCAAAACTGCGCCATCGCACATTTCAAGCATGCCGCCATCGCCCACTATTGCAAGCGAACCTCCGCCGCCTCCATTGCCATCAATAATTATATCTTCCAAAACAAGCGTTGCTCCTGCGGATACCGTGAATAAATTGCCGCTTATGCCACGTGCAATAGCAAAGTTCCCGCCACGAATTGTCAACGTTATGCCAACTGTTTCCGGCGTAGGTATATTTACAAGTTCTTCAAGCGTTATATTTTGACTAAGTTCAATAAGCACATCGTTTTCTGCAGTTTTATAAGCTGCTATTCGTTCATAAAAATCGTTTGAAAATGCTGTTGCTGCAAAAGCAAATACTGCCGCAAACAAAGTTTTCATAAAACCCCCGCATTGTCAGTAATGCTGCCAGAATATCCAGAACGTGTTACTATTACGGTAATAGTCTTGCCTGCATCAGCTTCTTTCACTGTATAGGAATTGCTATTGGAAATTATAACTAAATCTTCAAACATCCATTGATATGAAATATCTCCGCTGCCGCCAAGACCGGTTATGTCAACAGTAAGTTCTTCTCCAGCTTCAGGCACCCCCACTATGCTCACAGTTCCGGTAAGCAATGGATAAATAACGGTTGGCGTTTGCTCGCTATTAATGTAGCCAGAATTTTTGGAACGAGTTACGGTTACGGAAATAGTTGAACCTATATCTGCCGCTTGCACAGTATAAGTACTGGCGTTAGTGCCAATATTTGCGCTTCCTCGTTTCCATTGATATGAAATATCTCCGCTGCCGCCAAGACCAGTTATGTTTACAGCAAGCATTTGGCCAACTTCAATAGGCATTGAATATGCTATGGATACCGTTCCAGAAAGCAAGGGAAGAACAACAGGAGATGTAGGGGAGCTTTCAATGCTTCCAGGAATTTCTGAGCATGTCGCTGTTACTGTAAAAGTTGAGCCTAAATCTGCCGCTTGCAAAACATAGGTATTGCTGTTAGCTCCTATTGCAACGCCTCCTCGTTTCCATTGGTACGAAATAAATCCTCCATCGCAGTTATGATTGTGCGTATCTGCTGCAAGCATTTGGCCAACTTCAATAGGCATTGAATATGCTATGGATACCGTTCCAGAAAACACAGCGGGGTAAACAACGGCAAATGTTTTCGCGCTGCTAACGCTAGCTGCATTTTCGGAACGTGAGACTGTTACTGAGATTGCATAACCTACATCATAAGATTGCACGGTATAGGTTCCGCTTCTAGCATAAGCTATGTCTATTTCTCCTCGCTTCCATTGGTATGAAATTGTTCCGCTACCGTCAAGAGAGTTGGTATTTGCAATTAATGTTTGACCGACTTCGGCAGTTCCTGTTATTATAACTTTTCCAGTGAGCACAGGAAAAACAACGTTTTCTGTTTGCGAGCTAATGCTGCCTGTATTTTCGGAGCAAACCACTGTTACGGCAATTGCAGAACCAGCGTCGCCGTATTGTACGGCATAGGTGCTGCTATTGGTGCCAATGCCTGCGTTTCCTCGCTTCCATTGATAAAAAATATCTCCGCTGCAGTTGCCAAGATTGTCGGTGTTCGCTGTGAGCTCTTGCCCAACCTCAGCCTTTCCATCTATTTTAACCGTTCCAAAAAGCTCATAAGATACTACGGCTGTTGGGTTGCTTGTAATGCTTCCTGTACTTTCGGAACAAGTTACTGTTAAAGTTATTGTTGAACCTGCGTCATCGGCTTGCAGGGTATAATGGCTGCTGTTAGCGCCAATATCGGAGCCTCCCCGTTTCCATTGATACAATGCTTCCCCGTAGCAGTTAATAGGATAATCGTTTATATGGAGATTTCCTCCGACTTCAGCCGTTCCATTTATGCTAACAGTTCCTGAAAGCACGTAAGGAACATAAACTGTTGGCTCGCTTTCAATGCTGCCAGAATTTTCAGTACTTGTTATTGTTACAGTAATGCTATAGCCAGCATCTGACGGCTGTATTGCGTAAGCCTCGTTGTTAGTGCCTATATTTGTTCCTTCCCGTTTCCATTGGTAAAAAATAACTCCGTTGCTGTTCAAACCGCTAATATCGGCCAAGAGCGTTTCTCCAACCTCGACTGTTCCAGTTATGTGCACAGCTCCCAAAAACGCTGGAAAAATGCTGACTGCGCTGGTAATATTGCCTGAATTGCCTGAGCGAGTTACGGTTACGGTGATATTTGCGTTTACATCGTAGGGTTGCACTGTATAGTAATTTCCTTTATAACTGGTATTGATTCCGTTTCGCTTCCACTGGAATGAAATATTGCCGCTGCCGCCAAGATATTCGGTGTTTGCTATGAGCGTTTCTCCAACCTTGGCAGTTCCGGTTATGCTAATCATTCCTGTAAGCGGAGGGGCAAAAGGGTTTCCTTCCATTGCGTCTGAGGAGCAGGAGACCAGCATCCCGGCTAAGAACAAAATAAGTGCATAATGTTTTTTCATGCGAACCCCAGTAGCTCAAAACAAGTAAGTTATGCCAAAGCCAAATTGCATAAGCGAACTTCTATCTATGTAAATATAAGTATCTTCAATATCTTCGAACAGGCCTCTAATTACAGTATATTTTAAATCAAATCTGAACAAATCGGTCATTAAGCCAAGTTCCAGAGATGGTCCAGAGCCAATTGCATACCTGTGACAAGCGAGGTCATTCCAATTAGAGAGCGATTCCGTTGCAAAAGGAAATTCTAATTGAGCGCCTGCGGCTATGTAAATTTTCCAAAATATCTTGAATTGGAGGAGAACAGGAATGGACACTGCAATTTCTTGCATATCTCTATTTCCGGAGAACAATTCTCTATAATATACATCGAGCCCGGAGTTGAAGTTGATTCGGCTTGTAAGCGGAATTATAACTGCCAGTCCAGCTCCCGTGCTAATTCCCAAGTTTACTTCTTTATCTGCTTCCTTGTATCCGAAAGAAAAATTGTTAACGCCTCCGCCAGCACGAATTCCAAAAATGATATTGCTTTTAATAGCCGTTTCAGCTTCTATGCTGTTTTCCGAGACAATGTCTGAGAAAGCAGACGAAAATGCAAAACAGACTGCAATAACGGAACTCTTCAAGATTTTCATTGATAGGTACAATATAGTAAATGCTGATTTAGTCGCTTAATTGAGAATTGAGAGTTGAGAATGGAGAATAATTTCCGCATATAATGGCTAAAATCACTCAAAAATAAGTTT
>WQSA01000021.1 GCA_009788135.1 Candidatus Fibrimonadales bacterium | reverse complement strand
GAGATTTTTATGGCTTTTGAATACGAAGAAAACCTGCAATACGGCAAGGACAGCACAGAGTATGACCTTATAGCTAAGGCTGGCGAGGTTGGAATTTCCACTGCCGAGTTTGACGGCAAAAAGATTTTGAAGGTTAGCAGAGACGCTTTGGTCAAGCTAACGGAAGCGGCATATTCAGAAGTTAGCTTTCGCCTGCGCCCTGCTCACACAAAACAGGTTGCGGCTATTTTAGATGACCCCGAAGCCAGCCAAAATGATAAACTGGTCGCATTCACAATGCTCCAAAACTCCTGCGTTGCAAATGAAAAAATCTTGCCTTTTTGCCAAGATACCGGCACTGCAGCCATTTTTGTGAAAAAAGGCCAGCACATTTGGACCGATTGCAACGATGCAGAAGCTATCTCCGAAGGCGTTTACAACGCTTACAACAAACTGAACCTGCGCTACAGCCAAATTGCTCCGCTGGATATGTACGATGAAACGAACACCGGGAACAACCTGCCAGCGCAAATAGATCTCTACGCTGCAGAAGGCGACCACTTTGATTTTCTCTTTGTTGCCAAAGGCGGTGGCTCGGCAAATAAAACCTACTATTGGCCCATGACCAAAGCGCTGCTCACACCTGCAGGCTTGGAAAAATTCTTGAAAGAAAAAATCAAAAGCCTGGGCACGGCTGCATGCCCGCCATATCATTTGGCAATTGTAATTGGCGGCACAAGCGCAGATGCAAACTTAAAACTCGTTAAGCTTGCAAGCACAGGATACCTTGACAATATTCCAACCACTGGCTCCAAAAACGGCAGAATTTTCCGTGATTTGGAAATGGAAAAAAAGGTTAAAGATTTGGCGCAAAAAAGCGGAATAGGCGCGCAGTTCGGCGGAAAATACCTTGTGCACGATGTGCGTATAATTAGAGCGAGCCGCCATGCGGCAAGCTGTCCTGTTGGAATGGGAGTCAGTTGTTCAGCAGATCGCAACATAAAAGCGAAAATAACCGCAGAGGGTTTATTCCTTGAAAAAATGGAACACAATCCTCAGCAATATTTGCCAAAAGGCGGTTATGAATCGCTTGGTCTCTCGCAGCCTGTTGGCATAAACATAGACCGCCCGGTTAAAGAGGTTTTGGCAGATTTAAGCAAACTTCCTGTGAAAACAGCGGTTTATTTAACCGGAACCATGATTGTAGCTCGCGACATCGCTCATGCAAAATTGGCGGAAGTTTTGGAGAAAGAAGGCGATTTGCCGGAATACTTCAAAAAGCATCCCGTATATTACGCCGGTCCTGCAAAAACTCCTCCCGGCAAACCAACTGGCAGCTTTGGCCCAACAACGGCTGGCAGAATGGATTCTTATGTAGCGGCTTTCCAGGCAAAGGGAGCCAGCTTAATTATGGTGGCAAAAGGCAATAGAACCAAAGATGTTACAGACTCCTGCAAAAAGAATGGAGGTTTCTACTTAGGTTCAATAGGCGGTCCAGCCGCACTCTTGGCCAACCAGAACATTTTAAGCAACGAAATTCTAGCCTTCCCAGAACTGGGCATGGAAGCAATCAGAAAAATAACCGTAAAAGATTTCCCTGCCTTCATAATAGTTGACGACAAAGGCAACGACTTCTTCGAGGAGTTAATTTAGGATGCAAAAAAATCATGTTAATCCTTTAATCATGTTAATCATGGTTCTGACAATTGTTCAGACATTTTCCTGTTCTTCCAATAAGTTCACAGGCTCTTTAACGGAAGCTTGTGTTAGAGAATATAAGTCTGCAGAAGAAAAATTCAAGAAAGGCAAATATTGGAGCGCAAAGGAAGATTTAACCGAAGTAATGCAGAATTGCACGGGAACGGGTGTTATTGAAGAATCGCACTTCTTGCTTGCAGAATCGCATTTCCGGTTGGAAGAATGGATTGAGGCTCGAGCAGAATATGGAAGCTTTGCAAGCTTTTTCCCTGGCTCGCCTTATGCAGAAACTGCCGTTTACCGCAAAGCTGTATCTGCATATAATTTATCTTACAAAGATTCTCGCGACCAGTCCAATACAACTTTTGCAATAAGAGATTTCAGCCGCTTTGATGCGGAGTTTCCAAATTCCGTTCTGCTGGATAGCGCATATATGTATTTGGACAGTTTGAGCAACAGAGTGGCAGAAAATGAATTTCAAATTGCAAGGCTGTATTCCAGAATGGGAGAGCCTGGCGCTGCCGCAATTTATTTAAAGGGATTTTTAGAGGATTTTCCGAGAAGCCCAAGGCAAAAAGAAGCTGTTGTTTTGCTTATAAACAGCTATATTGAAATGAAAGAATTTGCCTCTGCGAAATTTTATTTGGAGCGTTTGCGCGAAGCTTACAATGCAGATGAAAAAATGCTCGCTTCCGCAAGAAAACTGGAAGAACAAATAGCAAGCGCAGAAAAATCTTTTGAAAAAAGATTGGAAAAAGATCGCAAGCAAAAACTTCAAAGAAAAGATGAGAACAGTTGAAGATTCCAATGCACCAAAACCGAGAAAATGGCTNGGCGTTATCAGCCATTGCTGNGGGGTTTATTCAAGGGTTTATTTGAGCGTGTACGGAGAATGGACNGGCCATTGCGCNAGGTGTGCCAGGCGCATTGAACGAGTTGTGCTATAACAGCGATTCATCCCAGCTTTCGTGCTTTTCAAAGCCCAAAAGATTTGCGATTGTTGCTGCTATGTTTGAAAGCCCTGCGTTTGGCAGGTTTTTCAGCGCAAGTTTGCCGCCGCTTACATTATCATAAAGAATAAAAGGCACGGGGTTTAAAGTGTGAGCGGTTTTAGCCTTGATGCTTCCATCCGCATTTTTTGCCGGTGCTTTTGTTTTCTTGTCAATCTCATACATCTCATCTGCATTGCCGTGATCTGCGGTGATTAGCGCAACGCCGCCCATAGCGTCAACAATCGGCAGAATGCGAGCCAGAGCCAAGTCCACAGCTTCAACTGCCATTGTAGCGGCTCTAAAGGAGCCTGTGTGCCCAACCATATCGCCGTTTGCAAAGTTGCAGCGAAGCGTATTGTACTTGCCGCTTTTAAGAGCTTCAATCATAGCGTCTGTGATTTCTGCGCATTTCATCCATGGGCGTTGCTCAAATGGAATAACGTCGCTTGGAACTTCAAGATATGTTTCGCCGTCAAATTTTCCAGAGCGGTTGCCGTTCCAGAAATATGTTACGTGTCCGAATTTCTGAGTTTCCGAGCAAGCGTATTGCGTTATGCCGCATTTTGAGAACCATTCTCCGCTTGTATTTTTTATTGCNGGAGGCGGTACCAAAAAGCGTGCGGGAAGTTTTAAGTCGCCATCGTATTGCAGNATTCCNGCGTAAGTTACCTTTGGGTGGCGCTTGCGGTCGAATTTGTCAAAAGATGCATCTTCAAATGCGCGTGTAATTTCAATGGCTCTGTCTCCACGGAAGTTGAAGAATACAACAGAGTCTCCGTCTTGAATTGTGCCAACAGGCTCGCCGTTTTTTGCAATCACGAATGGCGGCAAGTCTTGGTCTATTGTTCCTTTGAATTTTTCTCTCAGAGCTTTTATNGCAACGGATGCGCTTTCAAATTTGTCTCCTTCNCCGAGGATATGGATTTTCCAGCCAAGCTCAACCATTTTCCANTTCGCTTCGTATCTGTCCATGGTGATTTTCATTCTGCCGCCGCCGCTAGCTATGCAAACNTCAAAAGAAGAATCGCTTAATTCNGCGCAGAATTTCTCAAAAGGCTCTACATATTCCAGAGCGCTGGTTTCCGGCACATCGCGCCCGTCCAAAAGCGTGTGGANTCTAACCCGTTTTAAGCCTTCTTTCTTGGCTTGGGCTATCATGGCTTTAAGNTGATCTATATGGCTGTGAACATTGCCGTCTGAAAANAGACCTATAAAATGCAAAGTGCCATTTGCAGCGCCTTTTACAATCTCTTTCCACGCATCTCTGCCCCAGATTTCNCCGGCTTTTATAGAGTCTGCAACCAAAGCTGCGCCTTGATTGTAAACCTGGCCTGCGCCAATGGCATTGTGCCCTACCTCGGAATTGCCCATATCCTCATCGCTAGGCATTCCGACTGCTGTGCCGTGCGCTCTGAGCAAAGTGTTTGGATATTTTGCAAAAAGCATATCCAGGGTGGGCTTGCGAGCAAATGCCACAGCATTGCCCAGTTCATTTTTGGAAATTCCAACGCCGTCCATCACTATTGTGAGAATCGGGCCTTTGATACCGTTGAAAGAAGGGTGTTTTTTTAGCATATTGGTAATGTAGAAATTATTTACTATATTATATGCGAAATAGGAGCCTAAGGGCGTAAAACAATGTTCTCTGAAACTTTCTCGAAATTCAAATGGGCCGAGGTGGAAAAAATAATCGGTACCACCACGCTGCAATCCGTAGAACGTGCGCTGATGAAAAAAGAAAATCTAAACATGGAAGACTTTGCCGCTTTAATTTCCACCGCCGCTGCGCCATATTTGGAAGCGATGGCCAAAAAAAGCAGAGAGCTAACCCTGCGCCGCTTTGGCAAAATAATCCAATTATACATACCGCTGTATCTCTCAAACGAATGCACAAATTCTTGCGTGTATTGCGGATTCAACTCAAAAAATCATATAGACAGGAAAATTTTAACTGCAAGCGAAATTTGCGCAGAAATTGCCGCTATCAAAGAAGCGGGCCCATTTGAGCATGTACTTTTGGTGACTGGGGAAAGCCCTAAAAATGCCGGTTTTGAATATATATTGGAAGCGGTAAAACTTTGCCGAGAACATTTTTCCGCCATTTCAATTGAAGTTCAGCCTCTTGGCACGGAAGAATATGCAGAGCTAGCTCAAAACGGAGTGACTGCCGTTTATGTCTATCAAGAGACTTACAAAGAAGAAGCTTACAAACAGCATCATCCAAGCGGCAAGAAAAGCGTTTTTGAAGAACGCCTTCGCTGCCCAGACAGGGTTGGAATGGCTGAGGTGAGAAAAATAGGAATTGGAGCTTTGCTGGGATTAGAGAATTGGAGGGTGGACAGCTTTTTTGCAGCGCTGCATTTGAGCTATTTGCAAAACACATATTGGCAGAGCAAATTCTCGGTGTCTTTTCCAAGGCTTAGGCCCTTTGAAGGACAGACTTTTGAACTGTGCACTCCAACTGACAGAGAACTTGTTCAACTGATGTGCGCTTACAGAATATGCTTTCCGGATGCAGAAATTTCCCTAAGCACAAGAGAGTCTGCAAATTTCAGAGACCGTGCCATGATGCTCGGCCTCACTACCATGAGCGCTGGCAGCCGCACTGACCCAGGCGGTTATGCAATTTCCAAAAACGAACTTCCGCAATGGGAGGTAAACGATTCCAGAAGCCCTGCGGAAATAGAGCAGAAAATTAGGCAAAACGGTTATGACCCTGTGTGGAAAGATTGGGATGCAGCCCTGGAATAAACCTGTGTTGCTCGCAATTTCCGGCGGCTTGGACAGCATGTGCATGCTGCATCGCTTTGCTCGCAGCGGCGTATTTGCAGCATACGTAAATCACGGAATTAGGAGCGATGCCAGCGAAGATTCTGAACTAATCAAAAGAAAATGCGAAGAATATGGAGTGCAGTTTTACGAGCTTTTTATAGATCCTAAAATTTTTGAAAGCAACTTTGAGGCTATTGCGAGAGAGGCCAGATATAAATTGCTCTTTGAACTGAAAAATAAACTGGGCGCAGAATTTTTGGCTACTGCGCATCACAAAGACGATCAGGCAGAAACCGTATTTTTGCGTATAGCCAGAGGCGCAGGTTTAAAAGGGCTTAGAGGAATTTTGCCGCAGCGGCAAGACGGTGTTATTCGCCCGATGCTGGAGTTCGCAAAACAGGATTTGCTGGAATATGCAAAAGAAAATAATATAGAATGGAGAGAAGATTCCACAAACAAAAACATAGACCATTTTAGAAACAAGGTTCGTTTGCAAATTCTGCCGCAAATGGAAAGCGGTACGGTAAACAGCTTGGCGCATATAGCCGAGCTTTCGCAAAGAGTTTATCCAAAAGTGCTGAAAATTCTGGATTCTTATTTTGGCTCTTTTCTTGTTCCTGAAGAGGGAGCTATAGTTTTGAGGCATTTTTATTTGCCTCCGGTACAAGGTTATGGAGATCTTTTTAGATTATGGCTTGGAAGCAAGGGAATCACTTGGGAAGAAACCAATGAAGACGCAAAACTCTACGAAAAACTGCAAAAAAGGGATTCTTTCAGGTTCGGGCTTGGAAAGGTGCGTTTTGAAAGGAAGAGATGCATTATTTCTATATTTAGGTTCCATGCTTAGAGTTATTTTTCTTGCGATTTTATTGACCACTGCAGCTCATGCAGTTAAAACTATTGCCGTTTTGGAAATAGTTCCTACTGGAGATATTGAATTAAAAGTTTCCGAATACCGTCATTTAACCGATGAACTCCGAACCCGTGCCCGCGAAGCTTTGCCTAGAAACAGCTATACAGTCATGACTCGCGACAACATACTGTCGCTGATGCCCCCAGATACAGAAGAAGCTCAGTGCCTGGCAGAAAGCTGTGCGGTTGACATAGGCCGAGCCATTGGCGCAGAATATGTAGCGCATGGTTTTGTTGGAGAATTTGACGGCATGCTAACCTTGACAGTTGAGCTTTATGAATCTATAAGCGGCAATCTTGTTGGAAGTTTTGTAACGGAAAGCGATAATTTGAGGGGATTGCTTGGCGCAGTAAGAGAAAAAGCTCCTGGTCTCTTTGCGCACATAGCAGATGCAAAACCTAGCGAACCGCTAAAAACTTTTGCAGCTAAAAGCGAACCCAAAACTGAAGCTAAAACTGAAACCAAAACATATAGGGAATATGAAAATTTTAGCACGGGAACAAGATGGGGAACATGGCTCTTAAACGGAATTCCAGGATTAGGTTCCATTATTCTTATGAGCGATTGGACAGGCGCAGCTATGCAATGGGGGTTATTTGGCGGTGCATTTTTAATAGATGATAACGATATTTCTCCTATTTTTATTGCAGGGTGGTTTGTGTATAATATTTATCGCAGCGCAAGTTATGACAAACCAAATCCTCATGGCTATGTTGTAAAAACGGAAAATGACGGATATGAGAACTTTGGCGTAGGGCGCAGAATTGGAACTGGACTGCTAAACTACTTCGCTCCGGGCGTAGGTTCTATAGCTCTTATGAGTGACTGGACAGGCGCAATTGTTCAATGGGTATTGTTTGGCGGCGGAGTAATTTTTATTTTAAATAGCGTAGAAGAGAAATGTGATGATCAGAACTCTTGGGGTTATGAAGACTGCTATACGGATTTTAATGGGACATATTTGGGTATTGGAGTTGTATCTATTCTGTCAAACTTCGTATTTAACATTGCTCGTTCCGCAAGTTATGATAAGCCTCGCAAAACAGCATATAACAGTTTTGGAGATTTCAATGTAGCTGTTCTGCCTAACAGGCGAGGCAATATTAATGCGTATTTGCTGTATAATAAGAATTTTTAGGAGTTAACAGGTTTCCGCTGAAATCTTTGAAAAACTCGCTCAAAAGCGCATCGCATTCTGCAAAATTTGAGATAACTTCTGCAACAGGCTTGCCGCTTCTGTAAAGCTCTCGGTAATTTTTTTCCAAAAGGGCAATTCTTTCTTCGGAGAATTCATGTTTGCGCAATGCGTGCAAGTTTAAGCCGGCAAAGCGCGCTGGGTTCCCAAGCGCTCTGCATGCTGGCGGCACGTCTCTGTCTATTTTCAATGTTCCGCCGGCAAAGGAATAGGCTCCGATTTTTGCAAACTGCTGAACATAAGTTCCGCCGCCTATGGTGGCAAATTCCCCGATTTTAACGTGCCCGCCGAGCTGCACGCCGTTTGAAATAACCGCTCCCTGTTCCAAAAGGCAATCGTGGCCAATATGAGCGTAGGCCATAATCAAAACATTGTTTGCGATTCTGGTAACCCCGTTTTCTCCGCAGCCTCTGTTCAATGTGGTGAATTCCCTTATAATGCAGTTTTCGCCTATTTCCAAAAAAGTCTGCTCGCCTTCATATTTAAGCGCCTGTGGGTCTCCTCCAACAACAGCTCCGTCAAAAATGCGGGTGCCAGCTCCAACGCTTGCATTCCCAAAAACATGAACCCTCGCATCCAAAACGGCATTTTCTGCAATTTTTGCCCCATCTTCAACTATGCACCATGGTCCAACGCTTGCATTTTCGTGGACCTCTGCTTTTGGCGAAACCAATGCTGATGGGTGAATCATTTTGAGTTAAATTAGAAAACAATTTTCTATTTTTTCCTTTATGATTAAATCTTTGAAAATATTTGCCACATTGGTCCTGATGTTCACTGCATCATCATTTGCTCAAAACTTGCTTTACCCAAGCAGCCTTCCGAGAGTATCGGAGACTTACGATAGCATATTGGTGAAGACATGGGAAGGGGTAAAAAAGCGCAATATAGATGCTTACTCTACTGGTCTTGTTCATCGTCCGAAGTCGGAAACTCCAGGCGATGCTGTGAGCGAAGGCGTGAGTTATGGCATGCTCCTCGCTTTGTACGCAAACGATCAGGAGTATTTCAACAAAGTGTGGGATGCTGGCGAGAGGTATATGTGGAATACTGGAAGCAGCGGCGGCTGGATGCCGAGTGCTGGAAATTATTACGACTGGCGCGTAAACTCCACAGGTTCTCAAAAATTAGGTACAGGAGCAGCTTCCGATGCGGATCAGGATATTGCGCTGTTGCTGATTTTCGCAGATCAACTCGTCAGGGTTGGAATTTGGAAGAACGGGTTCACAAGTATGCGTAACGCAACCTATAAACAACGTGCTACATCAATTCTGGCGACTGTCCGTGGCTCTATGTTGGATCAGGGCTATCTAAAACCTGGGAATGGTTGGGGTGGACCTTCAAGTCTTGGGGGTGAGATAAACCCAGGTTACTTTGCGCCTGCATTCTACCGTATTTTCGCAGAGTATGAACCGCAATATGCATCAACCTGGAACACGGTTATTGACAAGTCATACGAGTTGATTAAGAAGTCGCCTGGCTATGCCAGAGGTTTGTTGCCTGACTGGTGCAAGTCTGATGGTAGTTCAACCAATGGGGCGGGTTACAATGCCTACCGTGCCGGCGATGCTCTTTACAGAGATGCCATTCGAGTTTACTGGCGTTTGGGTGCCGACTATCTATGGTACAAAGAGCCTCGAGCTAAGGAATTTCTCGACAATGCCATGGCTTTTATCGAATCAAAAGGTGGGCCAGACGCAGTGAACTTTTATGAAATGAACGGCAATTTGCTGCCGGAGAATGACGTAGAACGTTTGAACAACAAAACTATCACGCGTTCTAGGCGCGAGCATAGCCATCTAACTGCAGGTATGTGGGCCGCTGCTGCGATTGGAACCGGCAACGTTGAGTTGGCGGAGAAGTACAGCGCCAAGCTGCTTGAATTCTATGAGGGGTCATACTACTGGGGCAAGGCGACTGACCCTACGGGCGGAAGGTTTATAGGTAACGGAAATACAGTAGATGGCGCATTTGGGGTTAATGCTAATGTACCGGAGGATACCTTGAGAAACGAGACTTATTTTGACCAGTTCCTCGCTTGGTTTGGCGCATCCATGCTCGGTGGAGCTTTTACGAATGTATGGGAAGATTTGAAAAATGGCATTCCTGTTTCGATTAAGCCTGGTCCTCGCAATGGCAATGCGCATGAGTATTCCATACAAAGAATTGGGCAGAATTTGCAAATAGTTTTGTCTGGCGATATGGCAGGCGCTAATGCTAGGTTATTTGATACCAAGGGCAAGGTGATAATGCACATGAAGGTTTCGCAGAGCGGCCTGTTAAATATTTCAAGCGGAGATTTAGCCGCTGGAGTGTATTTTATTGATATAAAAAAGCAGGGAAGAACAATTTTCTATTTTCCAATCCATGCTAGACATTAAAAAAATTCGCGAGAATCCTGAGTTTTATCGTGCGGAAACCAAGAAAAAGAATTCCGGCATGAGCATAGACGAGGTTTTGGAGCTTGACGTTAAAAGACGCGAGCTTATTGCCGAAACCGAAAAACTTAAAGCAGAGCGCAATGCCGCTTCAAANAAAATNGGCGAACTCAAAAAANCGGGNCAAAACGCAGACAGCGCCGTTGAAGAGATGCGCTTNGTTGGCGACAAAATTTCCGAGCTTGATGCAAAAATTCGCTTGGTTGACGATGAGCAAACAGATAAACTGCTTCGCATTCCGAATGTGGCGCATTCCACAACGCCGGAAGGCAGCAGCAGCGAAGACAATAAGGTTGTTCGCAGTTGGGGCGAGGAACGCAATATGGATTTTGCAGCCCTTGATCATAAAGCTTTGGGTGAAAAATTGGGCATATTTGATTTTGAGCGTGGCGCAAAGATAAGCGGCAGCGGATTTCCTGTTTACAGAGGCTTGGGAGCGAGGCTTGAGCGGGCTTTGATTCAATGGTTTTTGGACTGCCATCGCGAGCGTTTTGGCTTTGAAGAGATTATTCCNCCTTATCTGGTTTCTCGCAAAACCATGATTGGCACAGGGCAGCTCCCTAAGTTTGAAGANGATATGTATGCTTGCGACAAGAACGANGATTTATTTTTGATTCCCACAGCGGAAGTTCCGGTGACAAACCTTTATGCAGATGAGATTATTCCTGAAAGCAGTTTGCCTTTGAAGCTATGCGCTTATTCGGCGTGTTTTCGCAGAGAAGCGGGAAGCTATGGCAAAGACACCAGAGGTTTATTGCGTTTGCACCAATTCAACAAAGTGGAAATGGTTTATTTTGCGCACCCCGAAAAAAGCTATGAGAATCACGAGGAGTTGGTGGGTTTTGCCGAGAAACTTTTGCAGGAGCTAGGCTTGCAATACAGGGTTGTTGCGCTTTGCAAAGGGGATTTGGGTTTTTCCGCTGCAAAATGCTATGATTTGGAGGTATTTGCCCCTGTTGAAAAGAAGTGGCTTGAGGTCAGCTCGGTCTCGAATTTTGAGGATTATCAGGCTCGCAGGGCCAATATTCGCACGAAAATCAACGGAAAAAACACTTACGTGCATACTCTTAACGGTTCTGGCCTTGCAACGCCGCGCGTTATGGTTGCCATTTGCGACCAATATCAACAGGCAGACGGTTCTCTTGCAGTTCCTGAGGTTTTGAGAAAGTATATGGGTGGAATAGAGAAAATTTGAAAGTTTTTGTGCGCAAAGGCAAAATAAATTATATATTTGCTATATGCGCACTTTTATTTTTATAGCTATTTCTCTATTGATTCTTTTTTCTCCGGCCTTTGCCGTGCTGGAAATTCCGAATACGCAGCCAAAAGTTGGGGCAAAACAATGGAAACTGGTTTTGGACAATACTTGGAAAGGAATGAAAAAGCGGAATGTTGACGCTTATAACACTGGTTTGCTGCATCGTCCCAAAAGCGAAGCTCCAGGCGACGCTGTTAGCGAGGGTATTGGCTACGGCATGTTGCTTGCTCTTTATGCGGATGACCAGGTATATTTTGATAAAATGTATAACGCTTCAAAGCAGCATGGTTTAAATGCTTGCAATAACTGGAGAGTGAGATTCGATAACGGATTTTGCGAACATTGCGAAGGTTCCGCTAGCGATGCGGATGAAGATATTGGCCTAAGCTTGATTTTTGCGGCTAAATTGAAAGAAATAGGAATTTGGGGAAACAGCAATATAAATTATGCAAATGAGGCTCAAGGAGTTGTAGATTGCATATGGGATTATTTACGTTCCGATGGCGGTTTGCCTCCTGGAAGCCAGTGGGATCCAGGGTATAACATAGGTTATTTTGCCCCTGCATTTTACCGTATTTTTAATAATTTCGATTCAAAAAAGAGAGACTGGATGAAAGCCGTAAACACGAGTTATAGAATAATTGAAGCCAGCCCAGCTTATGACATAGGAATGGTCCCGGACTGGGCTAACCACGATGGCGGTTTTCATGGCGGTGGCGGCTTAGGCTACAATCCCTATTTGAGCGGAAATGCTTTTTTCAAAGATGCAATTAGGGTTTTATGGCGTATAGCGAACGATTATATTTGGTTTAAAGAAGCAAGGGCCAAGGCATTTTTGGAAAAATCTTTGGCTTTTATAACTAAAGAGGGTGGCCCTGACGCTGCTAATTTCTATCAGTTGCAGGGGGCCAACAAGGGTAAATTGGTGCCTGCAGAAGATAAATGGACCGAATTTAACGAACAAACTAACTCAAATACCTGGCGTTGGCGCAGGGAACACAGCCATTTGACAGTGGGGCAGTGGCTAACGGCGGCTATGGCAGTTGGCACAGACGAAGATAAAATCGCTTGGAGCAGCAAAATGGCTGAGTTTTACGATTGGGAAAACAAGGTGGGTTTCTTTGGCAATGCGGTTGACCCAAAAGGCGGTCAAGAAGACACTCTGCACAATGAAATGTATTTTGACCAGTTTTTGGCATGGTTTGGCGTTAGCTTGATGAGTGGGACATGGATGAATGTAATAGATGTCTTGGATAACCCCAAGCCAAACGTAGAGGGAATAACAACCCTGCCGTGGCCAGAACCCGAACCGCCAAACTCCATTATCGCAAAAAATAACAAACTGCTCGGCATTCAAATAAACCAAGGCTCGGGCATTATTCGTATGTCTTCCAAAAGCGAAGTTTCATGGAAAATCCACAATTTGCAAGGAAAACTACTTTTTAGCTCAAATTCAAGGGAAACCTCCTGGAATACGGGAAATTTCAAAGGAACAGTGATAGTTAGCGCAAATTCAGAGAGAAAACTTATAGCCGTACGCTAGATTGGCATGCTTTTTGCATTCCAATCTGTATGATTCGCTCTCTTTACACCGCAGCTACTGGCATGAAGGCCAACCAAACCTACGTGGACACCATTGCCCATAACCTTTCCAACGTGAACACTCTGGGCTACAAAAAGCAACAGGTTGAATTTGAAGACCTGATTTACCAGAATTTGCAACGGCCCGGTGGCGAGATGGAAGACGGAAACCGTGCTCCGGTTGGCATAGAAGTTGGTCTTGGCGCGCGCGTGGTGGCAATAAGCCGTGCGTTTTTGCAGGGCAATTTAGAGCAAACCGGTAATGAAACAGATGCAGCCATAGAAGGAACCGGATTTTTCCAAGTTCGCCTGTCAGATGGAGAAATAGGCTATACGCGCAACGGCGCATTTAAAAGAAATGATGAAGGCTACATGACCACAAGTCAAGGCTATCTCTTGGACCCTCCCATAAATATTCCCGACGATGCCACTTATGTTGTAATAACTCAGCATGGAGAAGTGACGTGCGAAAGACCTGGGCGCAATGGCTCGGAAACTTTAGGGCAGATTGAACTTGCAAGATTTATAAACCCCGCTGGTTTAAATGCGGAAGGCGGAACAATTTACACTCAAAGCGATGCTAGCGGAGCTCCAATAATAGGTCTCCCGGGCGAAGAAAACTTGGGAAAATTGAGAAACCAGTTTGTGGAAAGCTCAAATGTGCAAATGGTAGAAGAAATGGTAGGCATGATAGTAGCTCAAAGAGCCTACGAAATAAGCTCCAAAGCCATAACCACAAGCGATGAAATGCTTCAAACAGCTAATAACCTAAAGCGGTAGGTTATGAAACAAATTCTGTTAATTCTCTTAATTCTGGCTCAGATAGTTTTTAGCCAAGCTACGGTTGCGCTTAAAGCTCAGGCTACTGTTGAGCCTGGCATTATTCGCTTGGGGCAGATTGCGGAAATTAATGGGGACAAGGCTCTTGCAAACAGGATTTCAAATTTGGAAGTGGGCAGGGTTTCTGAGCCTGGCAGAAAGACCAGAGTCACGGAAAATGCGATAAAAGCTTTTTTTATAAAATCAGTTGCCAATAGCAAAGACGTAGTTTTTAACGGGGCAAAGTTCAGCGATGTAACTGCTCGTGCCGGGTCTGTATCTGCGGATTCGCTGAGAAGTCTTTTGCTGAAGGAAGTTCGCTTGCGAATGGGCGAGAATTTGCAGGAAGGCAAGGATTGGAAATTTGAAGCTGCGAAAATGCCGAGCAGTTTGGCTACGCCGGAGGCGGGCGGCAGAATTGTGGTTAGTCTTTCTCCGCAGTTTTCTGGAATAGGGCAGGAGATGTCAGTGATTCAGATTTTTGACGGCAATAAAATGATTTCAAAACACAATGTCCCTTTTATTGTGCGACGCTTTGAGCACATTGTTGAATTGAAAAACGGTATTCGCAAGGGAGAGATGATTTGGGCAAAGGATTTTGAAATGGTGTGGCAGGAGACAACGTTTCAGAAAAGAAAAGTTATAAAAAAAGCAGAAGAAGCTGAGGGCAGAACTGCGCTTCGCACGCTAAGAGCCGGGGAGCTTTTGGTGGACAATGCTTTGGAAACTCCTTATGCGGTTAAGGAAGGCGATGTGGTCAGGCTTTTTGCCCAATTCGGCGAATCTGTTGTTCAAATAAGCGCAGTCGCTCAGAAAAATGCTTTCAAAGGGCAAACGATTTCCGTGAAGAATATGGATACGGGCAAGAATATATTGGCTACGATATCCGGTTCAGGCGAGGCATGGGTTAATTAAAATTCGCTCTATTTCTTCTTCGCTCATCGCTTGATGAAGCGGAAGGCTTAGCACTTCATTCGCTAGCATTTCTGTTATGGGCAGCTCGCAATTAAGATGTTTGTATGGTTTTTGCAAGTGCGGAGGTATTGGGTAGTGAATCATCGTTTCCACACCGCTTTCCGTTAAGCGTTTTTGCAAAGCGTCTCTCTGTTTGCAGCGAATTACGAATAAATGCCAAACATGCTCAGAGCTTGGCTTAGGCAAAATTATATTTGGATTTTTTATTTCTGCAATATAGCGTAAAGCAATTTCGTTTCTTTTTTTGTTATCTTCATTCAATCGCTTTAATTTCACTCTAAGCACAGCGGCTTGAATTTCATCCAGACGAGAATTGAAACCCAAATAATCGTTTATATATTTTTTCTTAGAACCGTAATTGCCAAGCGCTCTGATTATTTCGCATAGCTCATCGTTGTTGGAAACAACCGCTCCGCCGTCTCCAAGCGCACCCAGATTCTTGCTCGGATAAAAGCTGAATGCAGCAGCGTCTCCTTTGGGTTTTATGCCTGCGCTTTGCGCACAGTCTTCGATGAGCAACAAATCATTTTTTGGCAAATTGGCTTGCCTTCCGTATAGATTTACGCTTAATATCGCTTTTGCGTCTTTGGAAATGGCATCAAGATTAAAAGTATCTTCGTTTGGTTCCACAAAAACTGGGGTTAAATTATTTTTTGTAATTGCCATAATAGAAGCGATATAAGTATTTGCCGGCACTATAACTCTATCGCCATCGCTGAGTTTGCCAAGAATTTTATATGCGGCGAAAATCAAAGTCAAGGCATCCAGGCCGTTTGCAACGCCAACGCAATTTTTCGCTTCGCAAAAAGCAGCGAACTCGCTTTCAAATTTCTCGGTTTCTTGCCCTCTCAAATACCATCCAGACTTTACAACTCTGGAAATCGCTTCTGAAAGCTCAGGTTCAAAGCGTTCATTTATGCGGTTCAAAGGAAGGAATGGAATCATAGCGTTAAAGTATGTTTGAGTGTTATTTCGCAGCCCATTTCAGCTTTAAAACGGCTGAGCCCGAAGTTCGGAATGCCGTTTTTTGAAGCAGGCCCTAAATCGAAATGAGAAAAGTCTCTTTCTTTGTAATGCTCGGCTATGCGCATGGCTAGCAAATTCATAGGACGAATTTCTGAATATTCCCTGTTGTCTCCCCATAAAATAAGCTGTGCAATCTGCGGAGCGGTTAAATATATAAAAGCTCCCGCTACGGGAATTTCTTTCAGATACATTAGAAAACAGTCTATTTCGCAAACATTTCCGGTTTTCTGCAATTCTTCAAAAGACAAATGCGGCGGATAGCCTCGTTCTTTTCTGTTTTTGTCGATTATGTCATAAGCTGCTTTTCGTTCAATATCGTTATCGCATTTTTTGAACGAGTAAGATTCTTTCAATGCTTTTCTCAAGTTTCTGCAAAAATTGGGTTTTGGTTGCAGGGAGTTGGATAAATTAAGAGAATAATTCAGGTCTGTGCACTCAATGGAAAAACCTCTGTTTTGCAGGGTGTAAATGCTTAAGGAAACAAGAGTTTCGTTGTATAGCGGCGGCGGAAGCGTTATATGACATTTTTTGTTTTTTTCTCTTACCCATTCATATAATTTTTCGCTGACATTTTCCATATCTTCCAAGCTCGGCTTTTTTTGCAAACTTGAGAATCCGCCGAAGGGGGCAGAAAATGGAGAATAAAACTCGCCGCTCTTTTCTCCTAAAATAATGCTAATGCCGTTGAAGTCCAAATAATGCAACTCAGAACATTTGTGCTTGTTCAATTCGGCAAATTCTTTTTTAAGAAAAACCATTCTTGAACTCCTTAAAACTTCTGATATAATCGCTTTCATCGTAATGTTCGCTTGCCAGAACCAAGCATACTGCGCCGCTGGAGAAGTTTTCAATTTCTCGCCAAGTCATTTTTGGAATATAAAGCCCGTAGTTTGAACGATTAAGCGTAAATTTTTCTCTGGATTTTCCGTTGTGCAAAATAACATCAAAACTGCCGCTTGCAGCTATTATGAGTTGTTGCAGTTTTTTGTGAGCGTGCCCGCCTCGTTTTGCGCCACCAGGCACATCGTAAAGATAATAGACTCTTTTTATTGCAAATGGAATATTTTTTCCGCTTTCCACAACGCTTAAATTTCCTCGCTTGTCATGTACAGCGGGGATATCTATTATTCGCGGTTCGCTGGACATATCAGTTAACCTCTCCGTGCTTTCTGAATAAATGTTTGTAGAAGGTCTTAAAACCTCTAAAGAGACGCTTTCTTTCAGCTTTGTTGAAAACAGCCATTATTCCTTGCTGAACTAAATATTTTGGACGCAAGTAAAATTTTCTGCGTGCTCTGTCGCAAAAGTCCACGAGGTCTTGCGATGAGAGTCCTGGACGTTGAATTGTTGTGCGATGATAGCCGTCTTTGTCCAGCCATTGGTTGTAGTCTTTGCTGCTCAGCGCACCGCTCTCCAAAGCTTCTTTGTATGCAGTAGTTCCTGGATAAGCCATTATGGGGTAGAATTGCGCAGTTCCGGGAGAGAGCTTTTTTGCGTATTTCAAAGTCTCTTCCAAGGTTTCTTTCGTATCTCCTGGATTGCCCACCATAAAGCAGCCATGAACAAAAATTTTGGCTTTTTTAGCGGCCTTCATAAATGGAATCGCTCCGTCAATCTTTAGGCCTTTGCGAACACTATTCAAAACATTTGCGTTTGCAGACTCAAAACCAACGCACATTTCGCGGCATCCAGCTCGTTTCATTAGCAAAAGCAAATCTTCGGGAACATCGGCTCTGGCATTGCAACTCCAAGTGATTTTCAAGTTTCTGGATAAAATTTCTTCGCAAATAGCTTTTGCATTTTCTTTATCTGCTGTAAAAGTATCGTCTTCAAAAAATACTTCTCCCAATTCTTTGAAATTTTCCTTTATGTATTCAAGTTCGTTCACCACATCTTTTGGCTCTCTTTTGCGATAAACATGCCCGTTCATAGTTTGCGGCAAAACGCAATATGTGCAGCGATAAGGGCATCCTCGCCCTGCGAGAATTACCACGATAGGGTTTAAGTTTGCTCCGTAAAAATATTTTTTATAGCAGGAGTATAAATGTTTATGGTAAGTTTTGCTAACCCATGGAAGCTCGGTCAGGTTTTGAATCTTTTGTCCCTCTGGTTGAAAATCTATTTCTCCAGTTGAATTTCTCCAGGCAAGACCGGCTATCTCAGATAATTTTTTTACTCCGTCTCCGCGCAGGTGTCTTATTAAATTTCTTATTGTGTAATCCGCTTCTCCAGTTATGCAAAAATCCAGAGCGGGTTCCATATTCAAAGTTTCCAATGGTTCTGCGCTTGCATGGGTTCCCATCATAGCGACNGGNTTTTGAGTTTCATTTTTAACAGCTTGCGCAAATTCCAAATCGTTTATTATGCTTGGGGTGGAGGTTTGGCAAACAGTTAAGTCTGGAGCAAAATCTTTCAGTTTTTGGAGAACGGCTTCTTTATCCAATTTCATTGCCGGAGCGTCTAGCAGCAAAACCTCATTTCCATCGGCTTCCGCTGTTCCGGCGGCATAGGAGAGAAACATGGGCCAGTAAAGAGTGCCGGACTTCGCAACGCCTGGACTGCGAGACTCCCTGCTGAATTTAGGGAAATAAGGAGGATTTATGAATGCCGCTTTCACCGAGGGTAACATAGAAAATTAGCGGCGAAAAAACCTGAATATAGAACCAAGGATAAAGCGAAAAAATGAAGCGACTTCAAGCAACGCGTAATTGTGCGGATAATGCTCTTTTATCATGTCCCTCGCTTTTTTTCGCTCTTCTGGCTGTAGTTTTGAACTTATGCGAAACAATACTGTACGTTTTGCGAAAATCTCTCTCATTCTGTATTTATATACGATTAATTTTTGCCTGCTATTTTTTCCAAAGTA
>WQSA01000020.1 GCA_009788135.1 Candidatus Fibrimonadales bacterium | reverse complement strand
GGCAACGCCGCCTTCTTTGGAGCGGGCAAAAACTGCGTTCTTATCTGCTCTGGATATAGTCTCTGCCACTCGCGCGGAATGTCTGGATTCACTAAAAAATATTTTGCCCTTTTAAGCGCAACCCCCATCTTCTTCAAATGCTCCAAGCGAATGTCCCCAAAACGCCTGCTATGCACAATGAATTTCGCACTCCTCACACCGATGCCAGGAACACGCAGAATCTCCTCGTAGCTTGCGCAGTCCAAATCTATGGGAAAAAATTCAGGATGCCTGAGTGCCCATGCCATTTTCGGATCAAACTCAGGATCCAGCCACGGATTATTCTTGTCCAAAATCTCGTCGTGGCTAAAACCATAAAAGCGCATAAGCCAATCCGCTTGGTAAAGACGATTCTCCCTTTTCAGCGGCGGCTGTGAAATAACCGGCAAACGATTATCGCTGTTCACCGGAATATAACCCGAATAATAAACCCGCTTTAATTCCTGCTCTTTGTAAAGATTTGCCGCCAGCGTTATGATATGCAAATCGCTTTCCGGGCTTGCTCCNACAATCATCTGCGTGCTTTGACCGGCAGGCACAAATTTCTTCAAACCTCGTTTTCTCAAATTTCCCTTATGCTCCAAAATCTTCACGCGCAAGCGNTTCATAGGCGAATACACAGATTCAAAATTCTTCTCCGGAGCGAGCATTTTCAAAGAAGGCTCAGACGGAATTTCAATATTAACGCTCATCCTGTCTGCATAATAGCCTGCCAAAGCGATTAAATCCGAACTCGCCCCCGGTATAGCTTTAAGGTGAATATAACCGCCGAATTTATGCTCTTCCCTCAAACTCTTCGCAACTCTTATCAGAGCTTCCATTGTATAGTCTGGGTTCTTGATAACGCCCGAACTCAAAAACAAACCTTCTATATAATTTCTCTTATAAAATTCAACAGTCAAGCGAGCGACTTCTTCCACTTTAAATGTAGCACGCGGAGTATCATTGCTTCTGCGATTTGCGCAGTAGGCGCAATCATAAATGCAAACGTTTGTGAGCAGAATTTTGAGCAGGGAAATGCACCGCCCGTCTTCCGTGAACGAGTGGCAAACCCCTGCCGGGCACGAGTTTCCAAAACCGCCTTTTTGCGTAGTCCTGGACCCTCCACTGGAGGAACAGGACACGTCATACTTGGCCGCACCAGCCAAAATTTCCAATTTTTGCAATATTTCCATATCATACCTGCACAAATGTTCAGTATAATATAGAAAATCAACCCATCTCCGTTAAATGTTTCCAATACTTTACCGGCAAACATCTTCTCTGCAGTCTCGGATTCTTTCTCTCTTTTATCGTGGCAGATTTGTAATAGCCCTTCCATAAAGCGGCGAATTCATCGTTTATTTGCGGAATTTCTGCGGCTGTGGCACTTATTTCGTAAATGTCTTTGCAATCATAGTGAATGCCAATTTCTCTTTTTGCATCCACAATCATCCATTGCATATTGGGGAACCTTTTTGCGAAGTGGTCTGCAAGCAAGTTCACAACGTTGTAGGTTGGCTCTATTATCGCTACCATTAAATCATTTTCTGCTTTTTGAAAGCGGACAAAGCCTTTTATATTGTGAGATTCCGCTTTTACCTTGTTTGCAGTTTGAAAAACGGTGTGCGTGTTGGAGTCAAGCGTGTTTTGAGCGTTTTGCGGATTTGAGAAAATTCCCTTTACATATTCCCACAACGAAGTTTCCATTTCCGGGAGCTCGGAGAGATATGCCGCTTGCACCATAAAGGCTATGTCGCCGCCGCCGTTTTTTTGCAAGCCTTTCCATACCCGCTCTGCGTTTTCATAGTTCGTTGTTATATTGTGCGTGTCTTCAAACATTTGCGGCGTGTAGATGGTTTCCGCTACTATTCTGCTCACCGGAAGCTTTAACCTGAACGCTTCAAAAACAGCACTTAAAAAAGCTTCAAAAGAGAGGTCTGTGAGCAGAGTCATTATTTCACTTCACGCACCTAACCGCAAGCTTGTCGCTTTTGGGAGCATCGCCTTCGTAGAAGTCGCTATAGCCATCGTACAGGAATTGGAAATTGGCCAACTTAGAATTGTCGGATTCTGTTGCGCTCCACCAATAGCCGCTGCTGGCTTTTATGCCTGAGGCGGCCTTTTCCTTGATTTTGGCATTTTTTCGGAACTCGTTCTGGATATTGGGATTCGCTGCCAAAAAGTCATTCAGCTTTTGCCAATCCTCATTTGCAGGCAAACGCCAGTCGCTTGGGCAAGCTTCCATAGCCTTGTCCCAGGTAAAATTTCCCAAATCCTGAATAAACCAGGACTGATCCTCTGTATCAAAAGTTTTCGGCAACTTCTGAGCAAAGACCAGAGTGCAAAGCGCAAAGAGAACTAAAAGGAGTTTTTTCATAATTATAAATTAGTAATTTATGCCTGTGAACCTCATACACATTTACGAACAGGTTTTTGATTTGCTCCGCAAAGGCGGCGTAATTATGCCAATTATTTTCGCAGTTGGTTGGCTGGCCTGGATTCTGGTTTTGACTGGAAAAAGGGAACATTACAAAAATATAGCGACTCTCGCTGCCATAGCGCCGTTGCTCGGTCTTTTGGGCACCGTTATGGGCATGGTTCACACTTTTGAAACGATAAAAAATTTTGGCTTTGGCAATCCCGTACTGCTCGCAGACGGAATTTCAGAAGCCTTGCTCACAACGCAAGCGGGCTTGCTGGTAGCTTTTCCGCTTCTCTTGGCGAATACTTACTTAAAGCGTAGGAACTCCTGACAATTTTCTAAATTCACTTTATGGAAAAAGCAAAATTTATAGTGCCAAATGCCTTTACCAGCATGAGCTTTTTGCTCGGAGTAGCTTCTATATGTTGGTCAGCGGGATTGTTTTCTGCCGAGAATGCTATTTTTTATGGAGCGCAATTCATAATTTTTTGCACATTGTTGGATAAATTGGATGGATTTGCTGCACGAGCCTTTAACGCAAGCTCGGATTTCGGAGCGCAGTTCGATAGCCTCGCAGATTTAATCGCTTTTGGAATAGCGCCAGCCTTTATGCTTCTGTTCGCATATAAAAATATGTCAACGGATTGGTACGAAGCTAACAAAATCGCGATATTCGCAGGTGCCGCTGTTTATGTGCTATGCGCAGCCATGAGACTCGCAAAATACAACGCCATGGACAGCGATTCTTATCCGGATTATTTTTCCGGAATGCCTTCGACATTTGCCGGCGTGGTCAATGCTATACTTATGATATTGATGTGCAAATACGACTTTTTCAATAACCATCCCGATCAGCTCTACTTCCCTCTTGTTATTATGATTGCAACCGGAATTTTGATGGTTAGCCCGCTCTTTCTTCCCAAACTGAAAAAACGCAAAAGCAAATTCATAAATGTATTTCAATTGGTAAACATAGTGATTGTTTACATAGCTGGCTTTGCTATGAGAATCCCTGAATATTTGATGTTTTTGGTACTGCTTTACTTTGTGGTAGGCTTTGGCTTTGGCATTTTGAACAGGGAAAAAATAGTTAGCGACCAGATAAGCAAAAGCGGAAAACTTAGCGGAGGATAAAATGGAAACGCTGTATCTTTTGTGGTTTGCATCTCTTATATTCTTTCTCGTGGTTTTGTTCGTTGCAAAACTGAAGTTCGATAAGATTTTTGAAAGAAGAGAGGATAGACGCAGAATGCTATCCTATTCCAAGTCAAAGCTGGTGCCTACAGAAGAGGGGCAAGCCAGGGCTTTGAGAATAAGAAGAGTGACTTCATAAATGCTAAGCGAACTGGCTCCTGCAAAAGTCAATCTCTTTTTGTCCATTATAAAAAAAAGAGAAGATGGCTACCACAACATCGGCACTATGTTCCATACAATTTCCTGCGGAGATGTTCTTTTTGGCGAACAGAATAAACGCGGAGAAATTTCCATTTATTACAACACGCCGCAAGACTATCCTCCCGAAAAAGATTTGATTTTCAAAGCGGCAGTTAAATTAAAAGAAATGTTCGGCGTTTCGAGCGGAGTTCATTTTTATCTGGAAAAAAATTTGCCCTTGGGTGCAGGTTTGGGCGGCGGAAGCTCCGATGCGGCTGCAGCTCTGAGGCTTTTGAACAAATTGTGGGGATTGAACATAAGCTCGCAAGAATTGGAAAAAATAGGAGCCGGTTTGGGAGCCGACGTTGCGTTTTTTGTGCGCGGAGGAGCGGCATTGGCAGAAGGCATCGGAGATATTTTAACCCCAATAAAACCTATTGAAAATTGCATAATTGCCGTGGCCACTCCGCAGTGCATGGTTCCCACAGCGGATGCATACAAAAACATTGTTCCAGCGGGCGAAGAGCGTTGGCAAAAGTTCAAGAATAGCGCTTTGGAAAACCCTTTGAGCGAGTCATTCGATTTGTACAATCATTTTGAAGAATCCGTGCTGGAAAAATATCCGCTCATAACTTCGCTCAAGCAAAAACTAAACGCTTGCGGAGGAAAATCGTTGCTCTCCGGAAGCGGAGCGAGCGTATTTTCTTTATTTGCATCTTTAAAAGAAGCGGCAAATGCTTGCGAAGCGGTTAAAGAGCAGTGCAGATTTTTGAGCCTAAGTTCCACCGAATCCTTTGCACACCACCTTATGTAAATTTGGCGGCTCGCAATCCCACATCACGGAAGACACGCTCTGCTTTGCGGTGCAATTGTATTGCTCAGGGCAATCCCGTTTGCAATACCGCCATAATGCACCTGCTCTTAGCGGTTTGCCGGTGCCATTCTCCAGCCAGTCTTTTGTGTAAACATGAACGGGATTCTCCAGAATTCTTGCCGCTTCGCCTTCTTCAACGAGTCTGTCTGCGCAAAAAACTGCGATGCGAGCTCTGCAAAATTGCAAGGCTTTGGCTTTTTTCACAATGCTGTCTTTTTGGCTGGCCAAATACACAATGCAACTGGTTACGCCGCTCTTTGGCATAACCAACTTTTGCAAAAAATCAAAAGGGCGGCATTCGTCAAAAAATCCGCCATCCGGTTCTTCTATGAAAATTGCAGTGCTTTGGTTGAGCGAGCATAGCCAAAGCGAAACTCTCTGCTTGTCCAGCGGCGAAATTTTGCCCGGCTTGCTGCTGAGAATCTTTTTGTCTATGCCGTAGCCAGCGGCGCAATGTTCTATTATCTTTTTGGTGGAGCCAGGAACCAAATCAAGAGCAAAAGCCCCGATTGTTCTGTGCGGGGGAAAAGACTGAGTTGCATTTTTTGGCAATAGCACGGAGCTGTTCGCATTCTTGTTTTTCAATCGATGTCCGTCAATTCTTATGGAATCTGCGGAATTGCATTCATCCGGCAAAAAGCCCGCAAGGGCGCGCAAAAGTTTGTCGTGGCAGGTTTCTCCCGCTAAAAACAGAAAATCGTTTCTTTCCAGGCTCAGCGAAAAAGTCTTTATGTGGTTTGCAATGGAAAAATCAACCCAGGAGATAGCCATATTATTTATGCTGCAATATTTTTGAAAGCGTTAAAAAAAATACATTTACAGCTACAGCAAATACTAAGGCGCAGAGAGTGCTGCCGTAAAATATTGGCAAATCGTTATGTTCAAAAGCTGTTTTTATGGTATTTCCAAGCCCGTGAACCTCGAATTTGGCCTCAAAAATCAGCAAAAATATGAAAATAACAGGGGAAATGAGGCTCCAATATAGAGCTTGCCTTGGCAAAGCGGAAATTCTGGCCTGTTTTACGATTTTTTCCCTGTTCATGCGCAAAAAGCTTGATAATTCGCTGAAATTGCTGCCCATTTTCTTTTTTGAGCTTGAAAAAAACAAAAAAAGCCCCAAAGAGCATATAAAAAGCGCCAAAATAAACAAAAATCTATAAAAAGAGTCTGGAAAAGACGCTAAAATGAAATATTGAACAGTTTGCGGATAGTGAAAATCCGAAAAACCGAGGGTTCCATTGGATAAACTAGATGCCCAGCTCTGCAGCAACGGCGCGAATTCCCTTTTTATCTATGGTTCTGAGCCCTTGAGTGCTAACGCGAAGGCTAATCCAGCGGTTTTCCTCTGGAATAAAGAAATTCTTGGTGCGCAGGTTAGGCTGCAGCTTAACCTTTTTTTTGCGATTGGAATGAGAAACGCGGTTTCCAATCATGCCTTTTTTTCCAGTAACTTCACATACTCTGCTCATAGTATTCTCCAAAATTCATTGTAAATTTAGCAAATTCCAGTAGTTTTGTCAAGGGGTTTGAAGAATTAACTTGGGCATGGAATATGGTTCAAACTCAGATTTCATGGTTTAGTGGAGAGTTGAGAGTGGAGAGTGGAGAGTGATTTTAAAATATAACGGCTAAATTAGCTCAAAAATAAGCTTTTTCCTTTTTTTAACTCTCCACTCTCAACTCTCAACTCTCAACTAAGCGGCTAAATCAGCGTTTACTATATTCTCAAAATGCAATACAGAGACTATGGAAAAACGGGCAAAAAAGTGTCGCTTCTCGGTTTTGGGGGAATGCGCTTCTCCGAAGTGGACAATCACGATAAATGCGTTGAAATGATGGTTCGCGCTGCTAAGGGCGGAATCAATTATTTTGATACGGCTCCCGGTTATTTTGAAACCAAGAGCGAAACGGTTTTTGGAAAGGGTCTTTCCGAGCTGCGCAGGCAGGGGCTTCCTTATTATGTTGCCACAAAAACCTTTCAATCCGAGGAATCGGAAATTCGCAGGGAAATTGAGGCTTCGCTTAAGAGGCTGGATGTGCCAGCGATAGATTTTTACCATATATGGTGTGTAACGAGTTTGGAAAACTGGAAGGAACGCAAGAGCAAAGGCATAATAAAGACATTTCAAAAATTGAAAGAAGAGAAGTTGATAAAGCATATATGCGTTTCTACGCATTTAATTCAGAACAATATTGCCGAGTTGTTTGAAGAGCCTGTGTTTGAGGGAGTTTTGTTCGGATATTCCGCATATAATTTCAAAACTAGAGAGAAGGCTTTTGATGCTGTTGAGCAGAACAATTTAGGCGCAGTGATAATGAACCCTCTGGGCGGCAGTTTGATTCCCAACAATCCAAATTTGTGCAAGTTTTTGCTTAAAAGCGGCGAGGAGTGCAACAAGGATAATGCGGTTAAGGCGGCGTTGCAGTTTTTGTGGGACCATAAATCATTGTCTGTGGCTTTGGTAGGTTTTGCAAACAACGCAGAGATAGATTTGGCGTTAAAGGCTATGGATGAGTACAAGCCGAGAACGGACGAGGAGTTGGCGGCGGCAAAGGCTGGCGCATCCAAGTGTTTTGAGGGCGTGTGCACAGGTTGTTCGTATTGCGATGATTGTCCGCAGGGGATACCCATTCCAAAATTCATGGATGCTTACAACAGGATAATTTTAGGCGAGACCAAGCAGGATATTTACAATCAGCTCAAGTGGCATTGGAGTTTATCTCCAGACATAGCAGGGACTTGTACGCAATGCGGAAATTGCGAAAGCGCTTGTACTCAGCATTTGAACATTGTTGAGCGTTTGGAATATATTGTAAAAAATGCTTGACTAAATGCTTGACTAAATATTTGACTCAGACTTCATGGTTTAATTGAGAATTGAGAATGGAGAATGGAGAATAGATTTCTGTTTTTTATTCTCAACTCTCAACTCTCAATTCTCAATTAAACAGCCAAATCAGCGTTTATTTGACTTCCTCAAATATCTGCACAGCGTTGCTCTGTGGACGCCGAGTTTCTTTGCTATTTCGCCTTTTGGAGTTTTTTGCTCTAGCATTTTTCTGAGCTGTATTTCTTTTTTAGCCAGTTTGAGTTCTTTTGACTTTGAGCCGCACGGCCTGCCAAGGCGAGCGCCTTCCGCTTTTATGCGAGCGAGTGCTTCTTTTGTGCGTTGCGAAATGAGGATTCGCTCTATTTCTGCGGTTAGGCCAAATGCGAATGCTAGCACTTTGGAATTGATGTCTTTGCCCAGGCGGTAGTTGTCTTTGATAGTCCACACCTGCACTTCTTTTTCCATGCAGAAGTTGAGCGTGGACATTATCATAAGCAGGTTGCGCCCAAGCCTTGACAATTCTGAGCATATAAGAATGTCATCTTTTTGCAAAGAATCCAAGAGTTCGCCAAGTTTGCGCTTGTCGGCGGCAGCGGTTCCTGAAATGGTTTCTTCAATCCATTTATTCACCGCTATTCCGTGCTGTTTGCAGAACTTGGCGACTTCAAAGCGTTGATTTTCCACCGTTTGCTTGTCGGTGCTAACGCGAATATATCCATAAATCATATTGATCTCCTGATTGATTTTCCAAATAATAGCAATTTATTTGCCATCACCCCTCTTTTTTTTGTTTCAGTCAAGTTAATTGTTCCCGCAATTTAATTTTTCTTTCAAATCCAGCGTCCATTCATCCAGATAGCGTTCAAAGGGAAACTTGGCCGCTTCGCAAGCTTTTTCCAAATCCCCCATTTCGTAATAAATCGTGGCGCGAGCCTGGGCAAGAGGCCAAAAATAGCCCGCAATTTCTTCTATTGCTTCCAGAGTTTTGAAAGCTTTTTCGTAGTCTTTGTGATATAAATGCAGGGACCATGCAAAGCTAAGAGCTTCCGAATTTTTCGGGTGGATTTCAAGCGCCCTGCCCAAAGGAGCCAGCCCATCGCGTTCCAAAGGCGTTAAATATACTGAATAGAGCTGTTTGCCCCGGTCATAAAACAGAAAAATCAACATGGGAATCAAAACGATTAAAATCAGATTGCGCACGTATGGACGTATAATTATCTGTTTCTGAAAGCGCAATGCCTTTACGCAATAAACCAGCCATCCCCAGTGAATTATTTGTATAAAAGCAAACTGAGATATTGCCTCGGCTACAACCATAACGGAACATATTGCGGCGAGCGTTCCTGCTATGAACAGAAAGTGCATCTGTCCTGTATTAAGATAGCGGGAAACTGCGACTATCCATGGCAAAGCGAACAGCGCGGAGTAGAAAAGCCATCCGAGCCATCCTGTTTCTGTTAGCATTTGAAGGAATTGGTTGTGAGCGCTGTCGTAAGTTACGGAGCCGAGCGTTTGGTGGCTGTTTTCCAGTGCCGGCCAGCGTTGCATTACGTTTGCGCCGTAAGCGCCCAAACCCACGCCAAGCGGTTTTTCTTTGACTATATTCCAGCCGGCTCTCCAGTTGTCCAGTCTTGAGCTTATTTCGCTACGAGCATCCAGGCTAAAAAAATCGTAGTTTACGACTATTATGGAGACGGACATTATTATTGAGAAGATTATAGCGGAGAAGCCGAGCATGATTTTTTTTGGCAGTTCAAATTTTTTCCAAATGTACAGCATTGCGGTGAACAGGGTTCCGCATATAAGTCCGAGCCATATTCCGAGCGCGTGTTCTCCGCCTATTGCGAGTTCTTTTGTGTGAACGATGTCGCCGACTATGATGGCGATGAATGTTAGGATTCCGATGGCGATTGCGTATTTTTTCCAGAGCGCATTGTTTTCTTTGAAATAGGCGAAAACAGCGCAGAACATGACCATCATATAGAAGAACATTATTTCGTTTGCCATTGGGAATATTGTGCTTATTGACATTTTTTCATCTTCTGCGATTATTCCTGCGATTTGCATGATTAGGTGTATATTTCCGCAGGCGATCATGCTTCTTATGAGCCATTTGCTTTCTTTTTGCAGGAAGATTATTATTGCGGCCATAAACATTGACAGGCAACGTATTGCGTCATCCGAGGCGTATTCCAGTTGTGAGTTTATGCTAGCGAAGAGTATAACAGGCAGAGCGATGTATGGCAAGCTTGCGAGTGGTATTTTTGATTGCGGTTTGAGATTTTTGATTAGGGGTATGATGAGGGCAATAGCGATAAGGGAGCTTTGGAGGCTCAGGGGTCGATGGAGGGAATAGCAAACAACAAGAGATATAAAAGGAATGAGGAACATTATATTTTGCTAAATTTGATGGGCACCCTTGCTTTCCTCACAAACTCTCACTATAAGCGAGGTAGTTAACACGTTTGCCCTCCAGGAGAGCCAGGGTGCATCCTCACCGAAGCGAGGACACCAAACAACTTTTGTTGCCAAGAGTGAAGAATCAGGAAAACTTTCACTAAAATCAACAAAAGCCGCTTGATCCGAAATTAGGTAGGATCAGGAGGGCAATTTGTGCCTCTATCACCTATTTTACAGAAATTGGGAGTTAGAGCGCCACAATCGGGATTTGCTGGCACATTCATAAGTGGATTCTCAGTATTACTATTAGCAAAAGTTGCTGTCCACTCTTGCTGAAGGATACATCCTCCCGATACAAATTTACTTTTGGCAGCCCAACCAGTATTTGTAGTAGTGCTATAATCAAAATTACCAGTTGTACCTATTCCAGGATCCGCAGTTCCTCCTGGAAAACCAGGTGCTTTATAGCTAATTAAACTTGCGGAGCCGTAGCTTCCGGTTTCCATTTTGTAAGCTTGTTGCAGTTTTACCCAGGTTCCGGCGGCGGGACCTACTTCTTGGGCTTTTGCTTTTGCACTCATGCCAAAAAGCTTTGGAATCGCTATGGCGGCCAAAATACCGATGATCACTATAACAACCATCAGCTCGATTAGGGTAAAACCCTTTCTTAATTGAGTAGACATGAAATGTCCTCCTGTTTAAATCCGCCTACTCTATTAAACGATTTTCGGCATTCTCGGGCGCAGATAAACCTTCGTTTAAATGCTACGTTTTGAAAGCTTGAAAAATAGCGGAAAAAGCCGAAAATTACACTTTTTTGACAAAAATGACAAAAAAATGACGTTTTTTAAGAAAAAATGGTCACATTTGGAAAAAATAATATATATTATAGATGTAGCATTTAAACGAAGGTTTAAATGAAACGGCTGGAGGGGTGGGGAGTCCACCTCCCCAAGAGCCTGTTTAAAAGCTACGCTGGCTACATGTAAATATCCCTGCGCATGCTTATGGTTTTGCGGTTTTTATTGCATAACTCCTCATTTACAAGGAATTCATTCTTTTTGTAAAAATTCAAAACACTTGCATTGTGTTCTATGTCGGCATCTACCGTGAGAAAACGAGCTGCAATGTATTGCTCATCGCAAACAATGGCAAAAGATTTTGCAATATAAATCATAAAAGAACCAATTCCTTTATATTTTTCTCGGTAAAACTTATCTACAGAAAGTTTTGCTATTTTTATTGAGGGAATTGTTTTAAATGGATAATTCAAAGAATGTAAAGATTTTTCCGTAACGGACAATTTTATCGCATCCGCTATTAAAGACATATAAGAAACGATTTCATCAGTCTCTTTTTCTAACAATAGCCAAGTGAACGCCACATGATCTTTTTGCGAACGCAAAGCGTCTTTCATTAAATATTCATTATATTCATCTATAGAGCAGTGAAAATTGCTTAATTGGGCTGTCTCTGTAAGTTTTTCTGTATAAAAAACAGATGAACCATTTTCTGGAGTAATAGTTATTTGATTAGCCATCTGCATTCCTTATCATTCCCAAAACCAACTTAGCTTCTTTTCTCAATTTTGCCACACGTTCAGGATTTGGCGTCCTGCGAACTTCTGCTATAACCTGCCGAACAATATCTTTATCCCGAATAACGGTAGCCTGTACAGGCTTAATTCTAACTGCCATAATACACCTCTGACAAAAAACTAATTATAATATAACAAAAAAATAAAGAAATGTGACAAAAAAAATTAAAACCATGCATTTTGCAAACATATGTTGACGTTTTTAATCGAAAATTGCAGAAAAAGCTAAAAATTTACTATATTTATAACTGGCACTCTTATGAGAAAACTTGCGCTTCTAATATTCCTGGCTCTTGCCTGCATCGCGTTTGCTCAAAAAAACACAGCAAAGAACGCTAAAAGCGCTAAAGTCGCCAAAACTGCCAAAGTCGCAAAAGCCACGCCTAGCCCAGTTGATGATATCAAAGGCGAATTCACAGACTCCCGCGATAAAAAGAAATACAAAACCGTAAAATTGGGCGGGCGCGTGTGGATGGCTGAGGATTTGAATTTGCAAAGCACTTGCCCGGCAGGCTGGCGCTTGCCAAGCAAAAGCGCTTGGGAAGATCTGAAAAAAGAATTAAGCGAAGCCGATGCTAAACTCAAAGCGAAAATAGGATGGAACACGCAGGGCAAATGGTTGGCAGCCACCAGCATTGGCATGGATACAATCGCTTATTATACAGTTGTAAATTCCGGCTTTGGCGGCATAAATAATTTGAATAATATCGCTTCCGTCAATTTAGCTGTTCGCTGCATTCAGAATATTCAAGCCAAACCAAGCGAAAAGAAAAATAATATAAAGCTATACAAAACAGTTAAAATAGGCAATCAAGTTTGGATGGCAGAGAATTTGAACTACAAAACAGGAAATTCCTGGTGCTATGAAAACGATGACTATAATTGCAATATGTACGGACGCTTATATGACTGGAACACCGCTGCCAAAGCATGCCCCAGCGGCTGGCATTTGCCTACGCGACGCGAATGGAGCGAGGTCTCTGCAACTGAATTTGCCGCACTGCTCGGCGGAAATTTAAGCAGCGAATTTAACCATGCAGTACCCGCAAACGAATATAAATTCCTAAATAAAGAAAAAACCGGCAATTGGTGGAGCACAGAGTATGGAAACAACGATGCATATAGCCGTTATATTCAAGCGAATGATAATGAATTGAATGAAAAAATTGCAAATAAATCTCTCGGATATTCGGTTCGCTGCGTTCAGAATATTCCAAACACCGGTAAAACAAACAATATAAAGCAGTACAAAACCGTCAAAATAGGCAATCAAGTTTGGATGGCGGAGAATTTGAATTTTAAAACCGGAAAATCCTGGTGCTTTGAAAACGATGATTTTTACTGCCAAATATACGGACGCTTATACGACTGGAATACTGCGGCCAAGGCATGCCCGGCCGGCTGGCATTTGCCCAGCGACTCCGAATGGAATGAATTGGAAAAATTTTCCGGCAAAAACGCTGCGGATGCTATTTTCGCTTTGCAAGGCGGTTGGCGCGACAGCGACGGAGAAAAAACAGGGCATTGGCTCGACCTGAATGAAAATGGCTTATGGTGGACTTCTACGATAATTGAGGCTCTCGGTTCTGTTCAAGTCAGGCAAATATCTTCTCTAAAAGATTTCTCCAGCTCCCTAAGAAATAAATCCAACGGTCTCTCAGTTCGTTGCATACAGGATCTTCAAATTAAAAAAATCAGCAAAACGTTCACAGATGCTCGCGACAATAAACAATATGGCGTTATGAAAATGGGCAATACAATGTGGATGAAAAACAATTTGAACTACAATGCAAAAGGCAGTTTTTGCTACGAAAACAAACCTGAAAATTGCGATAAATACGGGAGGCTTTACGAATGGGATTTAGCCAATACAGTATGCCCTGCTGCATGGCGTTTGCCAAGCCATGACGATTGGATGAACTTGATAGAGAATTCCGGCAACAATGCGGCCGGCAAAAAACTAAAATCAAAGCAACAGTGGAACGGAACGGACAATTATGATTTTTCCGCATTGCCGGGCGGCTTTACCAAAGCTCAAGGCTTTGCAGAAATCGGAGAAAGAGGATACTGGTGGACAAATGATACCTACGGCCCTAATGGAAAGCACAAGTTTATGAGTTCAGACAGAGATAGCGTAACTCATTCCATGCATTCCAAGTCCACGGGTCTTTCTGTTCGCTGCGTGCAGGACTGCGGATTGTTCAACTGCGTTATGGAATAAAGAGAGGAAAAAATGAAAAAAATATTTATCTTGGCAATTCTGTTTTCTTGCGTTGCAGCACAAAGCGCAGTGCCTAAAATTATTCTCAAAGAAGGCCAAACATTTGCCGGGTTTAATTTAGAGCAGGGCAAATTGCCATGCAAAAAAGATTCTCCATGCCTGTTTTTTCACAAAGACAACGACAATTTAAGACTTATCCTGGAGGGAAAAAGCATACGAATGGCATACAAAGCAGAAGACAAAAATCAAGGGCCTTTGCCTTTTCCAAGAAATTTTAGAATTATGAACAGGCAAGAAAAAGCTGATGTAGTAGAAGATTACAGAGGATTTTTCGCAAGCGAATTTGCGCTTATGCTGCAAGCATTCATTTACACCGCTCCCGAAATTTTTGACTGGGATGTTGAGGATTTCAAAGCGGTGCAAAACGCAAATCTTATTTCAGAGCAGGAGTTGCGCAGGATTTTTGAAACAGGCAAAGCGCCTGAATATTATACAGTTTTTAGAATAAAGTGCGCTGGAGGGCAAACTGCCAGCTTTGACAGCGATGGCAATGGCGGTTTTTATTTGGAGATTACCCCGGCATCATATTGAACACGTCCGTATGCTCCATCACCAACTGCCCGCTGAATGCAAAGAACACCGTACCATCAATTTGCGAAACTATCTGATCAATAACGTTGCCCTCAAGCGGATGTATAATCTCGCAAAGCAAACCGCCAGCCTTCACCTCATCGCCAACCGATACGCGCTTCTTGAGAATACCGGCCTTGTTCACGCTCACTCGGCAAATCTTGTCCTCGCTCAATATGCGTGTATGCGAACCTGGATGAAGAGCGCATACAAGCACTTCTTTTGCTACGAGAAAACGAAGCGTCGCATTCACAGCGGTTTGCGTTGATTGCCCTCCAATGTGATCGGTATATGTTGCAAATAGCGAGAATGCCTGGCAACCCCACAACTGCCAATTGTAGTTTAGCGTTACTGTGTCGTATGGGCTTGGTTCTCTTATTAAGCCATAAGGCAAACCAAAATCCGAAAGCGATTCGTAGGATTCCTGCTTGGTATCCATTACTTTGACATGAGGAAAAAAATCTCCTTTTTGGTAAAAGCTCGCCATTTGTATGCCAAATGCGTAGTCTTTTATCGATTTGAACAGACCATCGGCTATGCGCTGGGTTGTTTCGCCTAAATCGTAGCCAGGGAACATGCGATTTATATCCGTATTGTCCATTGTCCAGAAACGCTTTCCGATATTCATGGAATAATAATTTGCACATGGTATCACCATTATGCTTTTGTCTTTGGCAATGCTTCCTTTTTCTTCCAAGTGTTTGAGCGCATCCACCAACTGTGCGCAAATTGCCATTTGCTGAATCTCGTTTCCGCGAAGAGCGCCGACTATGCAGCACGAAAGTTCGCCAGAACCGAATGTATAGCCAATAACATCCATGCTTTGTCGATATGGCGATTTGATTGAATACACGATATTTTTAACCATTTCCATCTCCCAGAATTCTAGCAAGCAGCGAACCGCCGAACACCACAGGGTATTCCCTGAGCGTAAACAGCAAGCCATCGCAGGGGGATACTGCCAGTTCTACCATATTGCCCGTTATAGGATCCAGCACTTTTCCTATGAGCTCCCCTGTTTTCACGTAGCTGCCATGAGCAATGCAGGGAATGAATATGCCGGCAGCGTCTGAGTTTAAAAAACCAACGCCGCGATCTTTTGAAACCACAGGATCCCTCACTTGCACAGTATCTCCGCTCCACATGCCGAGTTCGCGCAATAGGTTGAGTATGCCGTTAAAAAGCTGAGTGCAATAGCTTTCCGTAATGCGCATGCCAACGCCCATTTCAACTACAAGCGTTTTTGTGCCACGCATATTGAGCGTGTGCGCAAGCGTTGACTCAAGCACCGTTGCAGCCGTATGTATCCAGACAAAATCCACATTGAGCATAAGCGCATAGGGGAAAAGCATAGCTTCGGTTTGCTCGCTCAAACGAACTTGGGGTATTTCACGGAGAAATATATTGCTGGAATGAATGTCAATGCAAATATCCGCGCCTTCAATATCATGCACTATATCGTACGCAACAGATTCTGCTAGCGAGCCGTTTGGCGAACCCGGGAAAATGCGGTTCATATCCAGATCGAACATTGGGAATCCTCTTGTTACGGAGTCTATCCCAAGCGGGTTTATAGCCGGGTAAATATCCACAACGCCTGTAAGATACTGTTTGTTATCGCTCAGAAATTTTGCGAGCTGCGCGCACACATACTGACCTTCAAGCTCATCGCCATGCGTGCCTGTAACTATGCACACGCGCTTGCAATCAGGCTTGAGATCATTTTCTATGCGATTCTTTTGTATAATGAGGTTTTCCGTGACAGGAAGGGCTGCCACGGACACTGATTTTATCATTGCGAAATCTCCAAGTTTAATCCTATTGTCTGCGTTTTGGTATTATGCCTTCTAATATACAAAATTTTTTTCTACCTTCTCCCACATGCTCACCCTGAAATGCAAACATGGCCGCAAGGCCGAAACTTATGCTTGCGCATACCTTATGCGCAAAGGATGCGAGTTATTTGCGCGGAATTACAGATATGCCGGCGGAGAACTGGACATTGTCGCTAAAGATAAAAATGGGAAATGGCTCTTTGTTGAAGTGAAATCCATTTGGAAAAACTCGTTCGGAGCGCCGGATACCAGAGTCAATAAGGAAAAACAGAGAAAAATATGGCAAACCGCGCTGCATTTTTTACACCATAACGGAGGGCTGGACCAAGATTCCCGCTTTGACGTCGCTGCCATGGACTTCAGAGAAGGCAGAAAAGCCATAAGATATTACGAAAACGCTTTTATAGCATTGCAAGTTATACCGGATTTGAGGATAAAAAGTGCTCACTAAAAGGCTCATAATCTGCCTGGATGTTCGCAACCGCAAGGTTACAAAAGGCGTAAAATTCGAAGGCAACATAGATATAGGCGACCCGATTGAAATGGGCGCGAAATACAGCGCAGAAGGCGTTGACGAACTTGTTTTCTACGATATAACCGCAAGCGCAGAACGCAGGCAATGCGATATTGAAATGGTAAAAGACATTGCCAAAAATGTATTCATACCGTTTTCCGTTGGCGGCGGGGTTCGCAATTTGGAAGATATGCACCAGGTATTGCTCGCCGGAGCGGAAAAAGTCAGCATAAACAGCCTCGCTGTGCTAAACCCGGAAATCATAGCGCAAGGTGCCAAAGCGTTTGGCAATCAGTGCATGGTGCTGGGAATGGATGCAAAATTCGTAGGCGTTTCGGAAAAAATTCCGAGCGGCTACGAAGTTGCAATTCGCGGGGGCCGAGAATACATGGGCATGGACGCTGTGGAGTGGGCAAAAAAAGCTGTGGATTTGGGCATTGGCGAGATTTGCCTTAACAGCATAGATACGGACGGCGTGAAAAACGGCTATGAATTGACAATTACGGAAAAAGTCGCGCAAGCGGTTGCAGTTCCGGTTATTGCCAGCGGCGGAGCCGGAGAGCCAAAGCACATAACGGAACTGTTTAAGCAAACTCACGCAGAAGCCGCGCTGGTAGCCTCAATGGTTCACTTTGGAACTTATAGCATTGCGCAAATTAAAGAAGAGATGAAAAAAGCGGGAATCAATACCCGAATACCCCAACTTCCACAGCAAAAGCTATATTAGCCAAAGTTGTCATATTTATACCGAAAATTCCCTCGCTGCTGCGGGAAAATACATGCTGAACCGGAGCATAGTCCAACCTGCAAAGCATTCTAAAGCCAAACGGCGATTTTTTCCAGGGCAGCATATCGCGCCCATACCCAATGGAAAACAACGGCGAACCATTCTCTTCTATTTTTATGTAAGCCAAGCCAAAATGCACAAAATTTTCTGCGCTTTCCTTAAACAACTCCCCTACCGGCAAATAATGCCCAAAAGCACCGGCCATAAAACCGCTTCTAGAAAAATCCAGCTCTGCCTTCGCGCCAATAGCCCAATTCCTATTTATGCGCAAATGCGTATTCAGCCCGATGAAATTATCTATGCCGTCTGCAAAAAGTCTCCCTGCGTAGTGAGTTCCATAAACAAAATTAGGAGGCGGCTCTTCTTTTTCCACTATGTTCAAAGCGAGAAAATCTCCATGCGAAACGGAGAAAAACAAAAGAATTGCAACTAGAATTTTGAAGGCCATAATAATTCCTTCATCATTTTTTGCACAGCCATCCACCTGAAAGCGAGCACCGAATAAACCTGAACAAAGTCTGCGCCCTCGTTCAGCAAATCGCGCACCTTCAAGCCATGGTCAATTCCGCCGCAAGATACAACGGATAGATTAGGGAAATGCTTTTTTGCAAGAGAGGTTTTTCTAAAAGTATTTTCGTAAAGAGGTCTGCCGGAAATTCCGCCGCTCGTTCCCTTGTCGTTCAGAGGGGGCAAGCAATAAAAAAGTTTTTCGCTTGGATATGTGTTCCCCAAAACAACCCCGCTCACTCCGAATTGCGAAAGCAAGTCCAAAAGAGAAAGCAACTGCTTATCGGTTAAATCGGGGCTAAGCTTTGCGTAAACCGCTTTGCGGCATGGAGCCGCTTTTCTGAAATCTTCAATGGCGCCAAATGCCAAAGACATAAATTTAGCATCCAAATCCAAACGGTCTTCGCAAGTATTCGGGCAGCTCACATTCACTTCCAGATAATCAGCGGCTTTGTAAGCTATGGAAAAAGTTTCAAGCAAATCTTGCAAACGCTTTTCCTCAGTTATTCCCGGAGTTTCCGCAACGGAAATGCCAACTGCAAAATTATTTTTGCGAGCTTTGCCTATCTGCCTCTCAACTCTTGCAGAAATTTTTGCCACTCCATCATTGTTCAATCCCATTGAATTGTAAATAAGGCGGTTGAATTCATCCAAGCCAACTCTGGGCTTGTGAGCATTGCCAATTCTGAACTTTCTCGTTGCCGTGCCAACAGTTATTCCGCCAAGTCCCAGATTTGCATAATCGTTTATGCCTTTGGCATTCTTGTTCGCACCTGCGGCCAAAACCAACGGCGAGCATAAATTCACAGGCTTGCTGCCATCGCAAAAATTTA